>JAEZXF010000540.1 GCA_023419995.1 Pseudomonadota bacterium
GCTTAGTTCTCGAGATAGTCGTAGGTGCCGCCCTTCCACTCGTAGAAGACGTAGCCCGGCAGCTTGACGTCGCCCTTGTCGTCGAAGGTCGAGTCGCCGAGGACCGTCTTGAAGGTGCCCTCGTTGAGCGCCTTGACGACCGGGTCGAAGTCGGTCGAGCCGGCGGCCTTGACCGCGTCGGCCCACGCCTGCACCGCGGCGTAGGTGTAGAGGACGTAGCCTTCCGGCTCGATGCCCTTGGCGCGGAACTTCTCGACCAGCGGCGCGGCGTCCGGGTTCTTGCGCGGATCCGGCGAGAAGGTCATCAGGGTGCCCTCGCCGGCGTCGCCGGTGATCGCCCAGTACTCGTCGGTGACGAGCGCGTCGCCCGAGACGAGCACGGTGTCCATGCCCTGCTCGCGCATCTGGCGCACGATCAGGCCGGCCTCGGTGTGGTAGCCGCCGACATAGAGGACGCCGACGCCCTCGGCCTTCAGCTTCGAGACGAGCGCCGTGTAGTCCTTCTCACCCGCGGTGTAGGCTTCGTAGAGCGCCGGCTTGCCGCCCGCCTTCTCGTAGGCCGCCATGGTCGCGTCCGCGAGGCCCTGGCCGTAGGCGGTCTTGTCGTGGATGAACGCCACCTTCTTGTCGCCGAAATTGTCGACCAGGAACTGGCCGGCAACGTCGCCCTGCTGGTCGTCGCGGCCGCACATGCGGAACACGCCCGGACCGGGACGCTCGTCGGTGAAGACCGGGTTGGTCGAGGCCGGCGAGATCTGGATGATGCCTTCCTCGGCATAGACGGCCGAGGCCGGGATCGACGAGCCCGAGCAGAAGTGACCGGCCACGAGCTGCACGCCCGAACCGGCGAACTGGTTGGCCACCGCGACGGCCTGCTTCGGATCGCATGCATCGTCGCCGATCTCGAGCTTGAGCTGCTCGCCGAGGACGCCGCCGGCGGCGTTGATGTCCGCGACCGCCATCTCGGCGCCCGCCTTCATCTGCGCGCCGAACGAGGCGTACTGGCCGGTCATCGGGCCGGCGGTGGCGATGACGATGTCCGCAAGAGCGGGGCTCGAGAAAACCAGGCCGAGCGCCGCGCCTGCCAAAAGTGCCTTCTTCATGATGACTCCCATAAAACACCTGACGGTTTCCTGCGCCGGAGAGGGCGGTGTTCTTGGCCCGGCCCCGGCGACCTGCGGGTGTTCCCTACCCGCTTGACTCGACATAAAAGCCCAATTCCCCTGCGAAATAAAGGCTTTCCTGTCGAAGCTCCCGGGCGGCCCGACAGCCGCCCGATTCGTCCGTTCCGGGGCTCTCAGGCCCCCTGGTCGCGCCGCAGGAAGCCGTACTGGCGCTCCATCTGCCGCCGCCGCGTGACCGTGAAGCCGATCGCCGCCATGATCAGCAGCACGATCAGGTCGACGACGTAGTAGTAGGGCGACAGAAGCGTGCCCTTGAACAGCGCGAAATGGATGAACCGCGTCGCGGCCGCCAAAAGCAGCATGTAGACGACGATGTGGACCGTGCCCTGCCAGACGTTGGCCAGCGCCCGGCCGGTCAGGTAGGCCGCGCCGCCGGCCAGCACCACCGTGACCAGCAGGAACTCCCAGAAGGTGACTTCCCATATCAGCGTGCTCTGATGTTCCATGGTCGGTCTCCCTAGTGCCGTCCGCCTTCGAGATAGGCGGCGCGCACCTCTTCCCGCTTCAGCAGTTCCGCGCCCGTGCCGCTCATCGTGATGTTGCCGTTGACCATGACGTAGCCGCGATGCGCGAGCTTCAGGGCATGGAAGGCGTTCTGCTCGACGAGGAAGACGGTCCGCCCCTCGTTGCGGTTCAGCTCCTTGATCACCTCGAAGATCTGCTTGACGATCAGCGGCGCGAGGCCGAGCGACGGCTCGTCGAGGAGGAGCAGCTTCGGCCGGCTCATCAGCGCGCGGGCGATGGCCAGCATCTGCTGCTCGCCGCCCGACAGCGTGCCGCCGCGCTGGCCCACACGCTCCTTGAGGCGCGGGAACAGCTCGAACACGCGCTTCAGGTCGTCGTCGAAGTGCTGCGGCGGCACCAGGAGCGCCCCCATTTGGAGGTTTTCCATCACCGTCATGCGCGGGAAGATGCGCCGCCCCTCGGGCGACTGGGCGATGCCGCGCTTCATGATCTCGTGCGTCGGCACCCGGGTGATGTCGGCCCCGTCATAGACGATGCTGCCGGCCCGCGCCCGCGGATCGCCGCAGATGGTCATCATCAGCGTCGACTTGCCGGCGCCGTTGGCCCCGATCAGCGTGACGATCTCGCCGCGGTTGACGTCGATGTCGACGCCGCGCAGCGCGACGATCTTGCCGTAATAGGTCTCGACCCCGCGCACGGTCAGCAGCGGGCTCTCCGTAGCCTTGCTCATCGGCCGTCTCCCGCCTTGCCCTTGCCCCGGGCCTTGCCCTTGCCTTTGCCCTTGCCGGCCGCGCCGGTTCCGCCGGCCAGCGCCTTCGCCTGGCCGACCCAGTCCTCGCGCTCGATCCGGCCGGGGAAGGCGAGATAGGAGCCCACCCATTCCGCTTCCGAGGCGTCCCACGCGGCGACCTGCTCGAAATGCCAGATGCCGAGGACGTTGAGCTTCCTGGCGTTGACCGGGCCGATGCCCTTGATGACCGTCAGGTCGGCGGCGCCGCCCTCGCGCGGCTTGTCGAGCCCGGCCGGGCGGGCGCCGGGATGGTCCGCCGTCTCCGCCACCGCCGCCACGGCGGCGCCGGGATCGATGGCGGGCGCCTCGATGCCGGCCTCCTCGGCCGCTTCCTCGCCCAGCGCCTCGACGATCAGCGAGGCCACCTCGGGCCTGTCCTCGATCTCCTCGTCCTCGACGCCGAGATAGGCGGCGATGACGCTCGGGTCGGAGCGGACGAACGCCGCGTCGCCGTCGGAGATCTTCACGCCGTAGTCGAGCACCACGATGTGGTCGGAGATCTCCATCACCACGCCCATGTCGTGCTCGATCAGCAGCACCGAGGTCCCGTGCTCGTTGCGGATGAACTGGAGAAGCTCGTTCAGGTCGGCCGACTCGCGCGGGTTGAGGCCGGCGGCCGGTTCGTCCAGGCACAGAAGCTCGGGCCCGGTGCACATGGCGCGGGCGATCTCGAGGCGCCGCTGGTCGCCATAGGGCAGGTCGGCGGCCGGGTCGTCGGCGCGGTCGATCAGGCGCACGCGCTCCAGCCAGTAGATCGCCTTCTCCACCGCCTCGGCCTCGGCCTTGCGGAAGCCCGGCAGGTGCAGGATGCCGCCGATGGTGAAGTTGGAGGCGACCATCAGCGTGTTGTGCTGCGCGACCAGCAGGTTCTCCAGCGCCGTCATGCCGCCGAACAGGCGGATGTTCTGGAAGGTGCGCGCCACCTTGGCGTGCCGGGAGATCTCGAAGTCGGGCATGCGCTCGAGCAGGAACACCGAACCGTTCTGCGTGTGCTCCCATTTCGAGCCGGTCTTGGTCAGGCGGTCGACGGTCTCCTGCTGCCGGCCCGGGCCGTGGCGCATGACGATGCGGCCCTCGGTCGGCTTGTAGAAGCCGGTGACGCAGTTGAAGACCGTGGTCTTGCCGGCGCCGTTGGGACCGATCAGCGCGGTGATCTCGCCGCGGCCGACGTTGAACGACAGGTCGTTGATGGCGATCAGGCCGCCGAAGCGCATCGTCAGGTGTTCGACCGTCAGGATCGGGTCGTCGTTCCAGGATGCGCCGGCCTGGCCGGGGGTTTCAGCTTTCATGAGTGCGGCAGACATCAGTGACCCTCACCCTGTGCGACCATGTCGGCACCAATCTTCTTCTTCTGCTTGTAGACGACCGACGGCTCGCGCGAGGCGATGAGGCCACGCGGCTTCCACACCATGATCAGCACCATGGCCAGGCCGAAGATCAGCATGCGGTACTGCACGGGATCGAAATCCGGCCCGAAGATCTGCGTCAGGAAGCCGAGGTTGCGCAGCATCTCCATGCCGCCGATCATGATGATCGAGGCGATGACGACGCCGATCTGCGAGCCGAGGCCGCCCAGCACCACGATGGCCAGGATGATGGCCGACTCGATGAAGGTGAAGCTCTCGGGCGAGACGAAGCCCTGCCGCGTGGCGAAGAACGAGCCGGCGAAGCCGCCGAACATCGCGCCGATGGCGAAGGCCGTCAGCTTGGTGTTGGTGGTGTTGATGCCGAGCGAGCGGCAGGCGATCTCGTCCTCGCGCAGCGCCTCCCACGCCCGGCCGATCGGCAGCCGCCTCAGCCGCATCGTCACCAGATGGGTGACGACGGCGAGGATGAGGATGATGAAGGAGAGATAGACGAAGCGGTGGATGGTCGAGAACTCGATGCCGAAATAGTCGGCGAAGCCACCCTCGCCGCGCGTGAACTCGAGCCCGAAGAAGGTGGGCTTCGGAATGCCGGAGATGCCGTTCGGGCCGCCGGTGAAGTCGTACCAGTTGAGCAGCACGATGCGGATGATCTCGCCGAAGGCGAGCGTGACGA
>JAEZXF010000546.1 GCA_023419995.1 Pseudomonadota bacterium
GTCGAGGACTACGCCACCCAGATCGCGCTGTCGTCAGCGCGCGAGCGCAATCCCGACGCCCAGATCGGCGACTTCATCGCCGAGCAGCTGCCGCCGATGGATTTCGGCCGCATCGCCGCCCAGTCGGCCAAGCAGGTCATCGTCCAGAAGGTGCGCGAGGCCGAGCGCGACCGCCAGTACGACGAGTACAAGGACCGCGTCGGCGAGATCGTCAACGGCACGGTCAAGCGCGTCGAGTACGGCAACGTGGTGGTCGACCTCGGCCGAGGCGAGGGCATCATCCGCCGCGACGAGCTGATCCCGCGCGAGAACTTCAAGTACGGCGACCGCGTGCGCGCCTATGTCTACGACGTGCGCCGCGAGCAGCGCGGCCCGCAGATATTCCTGTCGCGCACCCATCCGCAGTTCATGGCCAAGCTGTTCACCATGGAAGTGCCGGAGATCTACGACGGCATCATCGAGATCAAGTCGGTGGCCCGCGACCCGGGCTCGCGCGCCAAGATCGCCGTGATCTCGCGCGACTCCTCGATCGACCCCGTCGGCGCCTGCGTCGGCATGCGCGGTTCGCGCGTCCAGGCGGTGGTGGCCGAGCTGCAGGGCGAGAAGATCGACATCATCCCGTGGTCGCAGGACGCGGCCGCCTTCATCGTCAACGCGCTGCAGCCGGCCGAGGTCGCCAAGGTCGTGCTCGACGAGGACGCCGAGCGCATCGAGGTGGTGGTGCCCGACGACCAGCTGTCGCTGGCCATCGGCCGCCGCGGCCAGAACGTGCGCCTCGCCTCGCAGCTCACCGGCTGGGACATCGACATCCTGACCGAGCAGGAAGAGAGCGAGCGCCGCCAGAAGGAGTTCGTCGAGCGCTCGAACCTGTTCATGGACGCGCTCAACGTCGACGAGATGGTCGGCCAGGTGCTGGCCTCGGAAGGCTTCACCTCGGTCGAGGAAGTCGCCTATGTCGATTCCGACGAGATCTCCTCGATCGACGGCTTCGACGAGGACACCGCCTCCGAGATCCAGATGCGCGCCCGCGAGTATCTCGACCGCATCGAGGCCGAGCACGACGCCAAGCGCCGCGAGCTCGGCGTCGCCGACGAGCTGCGCGAGCTGCCGGGCATCACCACCGCCATGATGGTGGCGCTGGGCGAGGACGGCGTGAAGACCACCGAGGACTTCGCCGGCTACGCGGTCGACGATCTCGTCGGCTGGAAGGAGCGCAAGGACGGCGAGACCAAGTTCTACCCCGGCGTCCTGGCCGACTTCGGCGTGTCGCGCGCCGAGGCCGAGCAGATGGTGGTGGCCGCCCGCCTGAAGATGGGCTGGATTTCCGAGGACGACCTCGTCGCCGAGGGCGAGGAGGAAGTGGCAGAGGACGCGGCCGAAGCATGATCATGCTGCGGCCCGGTACAGCTTTTGGACGAGATGAGCGAACGCACATGCATAGTGACGCGCCGCACGGGCGGGCCGGAAGGCCTGCTGCGCTTCGTGGCGGGCCCGGACATGTCGGTCGTTCCCGACCTCAAGCGCAAGCTGCCGGGACGCGGATGCTGGGTCAGCGCTGAGCGCGCCCACGTCGACGAGGCGGCGCGGAAGAACCTGTTCGCCCGCGCCTTCAAGGCGAAGGTGACGCCGCCTGCCGATCTCGGCGCCCTGGTCGACCGGCTGATGGCGCAGGCCGCGCTCGGCAGCCTGGGCCTTGCCCGCAAGGCCGGGCAGGTCGCGCTCGGCGCGGCGAAGGTTGAGGCCGCCGTCCGCTCCGGCAAGGCGGCGTTCGTGCTGCACGCGCGGGAAGCCTCGCCCGACGGGGTGCGCAAGATAGACCAGGCTCGCCGCGCCACGGTCCACCTGGGTGGGCCGGACATCCCCGCCTACAAACTCTTTTCGGAGTCCGAATTGGGTTTGGCATTGGGGGGCACAAATGTGATACATGCTGCCGTGCTCGCCGCAGACGCGGGCAAGGCGGTATTGAAGCGCGTGGTGGCGCTTGACCGATACAGGGGCGGTTCCCCCGACGACCGGACGATTGTTGCGGCAACCGGCGATCATGACGACGCCGCAGAGGACATGGAATGAGCGATACCAAGGACGACAAGACCCTGAGCGTGAACACGAAGAAGACGCTGACGCTGAAGCGCCCCGGAACCGAACAGGGCACTGTGCGGCAGAACTTCTCGCATGGGCGCACCAAGGCTGTCGTCGTCGAGACCAAGAAGCGCAAGTTCTCGCTGCCCGGCGAGAAGCAGGAGGCACCGCAGCCGGCGGTGACGCTGAAGCCGCGCACGCCGCAGCCGGTCGCCACGCCGCAGCCCGCCGCGCCCGCCGCACCGCAGCCGTCCGCGCCGTCCTCGCGGTCCGGCATGGTGCTCAACGAGCTGTCGACCGAGGAGATGGAGGCGCGCCGCCGGGCGCTGCAGGACTCCAAGGTGCGCGAGGTCGAGGAGCGCAAGCGCGCTGCCGAGGATGCCCGCCGCCGTGCCGAGGACGAGGAGCGCCGCCGCCGCGAGCGCGAGGAATCCGCCCGCCGCCAGGCCGACGAGGAAGCCCGCCTCCAGGCCGAGGCCGAGGCGCGCCGTCGCGCCGAGGAGGAGGCCAAGCGTCGCGCTCCGGTCGAGGAGAAGGCCGCCGTCGCCGACGAGGAAGAGGAGAAGCCGCGGAGCGCCGCCGGGGCCGGCGTGCGCCGCGGTCCGGCCAAGCCGGAGGTCGCCGCGCCCAAGCCGGTCAAGGCCAAGGGCGAGGAGGACCGCCGCCGCGGCAAGCTGACGCTGACCTCGGCGCTCAGCGACGAGGACGCGCGCGCCCGCTCGCTGTCGGCGATGCGCCGCCGGCAGGAGAAGTTCAAGCGCTCGCTGCACAACGAGCCGCGCGAGAAGATCAGCCGGGAGGTGGTCCTGCCCGAGACGATCACGATTCAGGAGCTGGCCAATCGCATGGCCGAGCGCGCCGTCGACATCGTCAAGTTCTTCATGAAGCAGGGCCAGATGATGAAGCCCGGCGACGTGATCGATGCCGACACCGCCGAGCTGGTGGCCAGCGAGTTCGGCCACACGGTGAAGCGCGTCGCCGAGTCCGACGTCGAGGAGTGTCTGTTCAACGTCGAGGACCGCGCCGAGGATACGAAGCCGCGTCCGCCGGTCGTGACCATCATGGGCCACGTCGACCACGGCAAGACCTCGCTGCTCGACGCCATCCGCGAAGCCAATGTGGTTTCCGGGGAAGCCGGTGGCATCACCCAGCATATCGGCGCCTACCAGGTCGAGAAGCAGGGCCAGAAGATCACCTTCCTCGACACCCCGGGCCACGAGGCGTTCACCGCCATGCGTGCCCGCGGTGCCCAGGCGACCGACATCGCCGTGCTGGTGGTGGCGGCGGACGACGGCGTGATGCCGCAGACGATCGAATCCATCAGGCACGCCAAGGCGGCCGGGGTCCCGATCATCGTGGCCATCAACAAGATGGACAAGCCGGAGGCCAATCCGACCCGCGTGCGGACCGAACTGCTCCAGCATGAAGTGTTCGTGGAATCCATGGGCGGCGACGTGCTGGACGTGGAAGTCTCTGCCAAGACGGGCAACGGCCTCGACAAGCTGCTCGAGACCATCCTGCTGCAGGCCGAAGTGCTCGAACTCAAGGTGGCCCGTGATGGGCGCGCCGAGGGTCTGGTCATCGAAGCCAAGCTCGATCGCGGCCGCGGTGCGGTGGCAACGGTCCTGGTGCAGCGTGGCACGCTCAAGATCGGCGACATCCTCGTGGCCGGCACCGAGTTCGCCCGCGTTCGCGCGCTGATCAACGACAAGGGCGACCAGGTCAAGGACGCCGGCCCGTCCGTGCCGGTGGAAGTTCTGGGCTTCAACGGCGTGCCTTCGGCTGGCGACCGCTTCTCGGTTGTGGAGACCGAAGCACGTGCCCGCGAGGTCACCG
>JAEZXF010000004.1 GCA_023419995.1 Pseudomonadota bacterium
CCTGCCCGACCTGCCGGAATGGCTGGACGCGGAGCTTGCCCGCCGGCACGGCTTTCCCTCGCTGCGCATGGCGCTGCACCGCCTGCACGAGCCTTCCGACCCGCTCGACATCGACCCCGACAGCGCCGCCTGGCGCAGGCTCGCCTATGACGAGCTCCTGGCGGGCCAGCTCGCGCTGGCGCTGGTGCGGGCGCGCCTGCGCCACGTCTCGGGGCGGCCGCTCACCGGCGACGGCCGACTGGAGGCCGCGATCCGCGCGGCGCTTCCCTATTCGCTGACCCGCGCGCAGGAACAGGCGCTGGCCGAGATTCATGCCGACCTCGCCTCCGAGAAGCGCATGCTGCGGCTGCTCCAGGGCGACGTCGGCTCGGGCAAGACCGTGGTGGCGCTGCTGGCGATGGCGCGGGCGGCCGAGGCCGGCGGACAGTCCGTCCTGATGGCCCCGACCGAGATTCTCGCCCGCCAGCACCTCGCCACCATCGCGCCGCTCGCCGCCCGCGCCGGTCTGCGCGCCGCCGTGCTCACCGGCCGCGAGAAAGGCAGGGAGCGCGCGGAAATCCTCGCAGGGCTCGCCTCGGGCGACATAAACATCGTGCTCGGCACCCATGCGCTGTTCCAGGAAGGCGTCGAGTATCACGACCTCGCGCTCGCCATCGTCGACGAGCAGCACCGTTTCGGCGTCCACCAGCGGCTGGCGATGACCGCCAAGGGCGACGCGCCCGACATGCTGGTGATGACGGCGACGCCCATCCCGCGCACGCTGGTGCTGACCGCCTTCGGCGACATGGACGTGTCGCGCCTGACCGAGAAGCCGGCCGGCCGCCAGCCGATCCAGACAGTGACGCTGCCGCTCGAGCGCCTGTCCGAGCTGGTCGAGCGCATGCGCCGCGCCGTCGACGAGGGGCAGAAGGTCTACTGGATCTGCCTGCTGGTCGAGGAATCGGAAGAGGTCAAGCTGATGTCGGCCGAGGACCGCTTCGCCTCGCTGAAGCCGGTCTTCGGCGAGGCGCTCGGCCTGATCCACGGCCGCATGGCCGGCCGCGACAAGGACGAGGCGATGCGCGCCTTCAAGGACGGTGAGACGCGCATCCTCGTCGGCACCACGGTCATCGAGGGCGGCGTCGACGTGCCCGACGCCACCATCATCGTCATCGAGCACGCCGAGCGCTTCGGCCTCGCCCAACTCCATCAGTTGCGCGGCCGCGTGGGGCGGGGCGCGAAAGCGTCGTCCTGCGTGCTGCTCTACAAGGAACCGCTGGGGCTGGTGGCCAAGCAGCGCCTGTCCGTGATGCGCGAGACGGAGGACGGCTTCCGCATCTCCGAGGAGGACCTGAAGCTGCGCGGCGAAGGCGAGCTGCTCGGCACCCGGCAGTCGGGCACGCCAGGCTTCCGCGTCGCGCGGCTGGAACGGCACGGCGACCTGCTCGAGATCGCCCGCGACGACGCCCGGCTGATGCTCGACCGCGACCCGGACCTGCGTTCCGGACGCGGCGAGGCCCTGCGCGTGCTGCTCTACCTCTACGGCCGCGACGATGCGGTGAGGCTGCTGCGGGCGGGATAGGCTTTCCAGTGGAACGTTCGCGCCGCCCCTCACCTGCCTGCCGGCATCCTCTCCCCGGGAACGGGGAGAGGAGAGCTTGCCGCAGCGCCGCCGCTTCCCCTTCTCCCCGTTCACGGGGAGAAGGTGCCCGAAGGGCGGATGAGGGGCGGCGCCGAGGCTTCCGAAAGGAACGCCGCCCTACTCCACCGTCACCGATTTGGCGAGGTTGCGCGGCTGGTCGACGTCGGTGCCCATGAACACCGCGGTGTAGTAGGCCAGCATCTGGATCGGCAGCGCGTGGACGATGGGGGCGACGATCTCCGGCGCGTCCGGCACGACGATGGTGTCGAGCGTCTTCACCGTCGCATGCTTCGCGCCCTTGGCGTCGGTGATGAGGATGATCTTGCCGCCGCGCGCCGCCACCTCCTGCATGTTCGACACGGTCTTGTCGAAGATGCGGTCGTGCGGGGCGATGACGATCACCGGCATCTTCTCGTCGATCAGCGCGATCGGCCCGTGCTTGAGCTCGCCCGCCGCATAGCCCTCGGCGTGGATGTAGGAGATTTCCTTGAGCTTCAGCGCGCCTTCGAGCGCCAGCGGATAGTTGGTGTCGCGGCCGAGATAGAGCACGTGCTTGTAGTGCGACAGCTCGCGCGCCAGCGTCTCGATCTGGGCGCCGAGCTTCAGCGTCTGGTTGGCGAGCTTGGGCGCCTCGGAAAGCTGGCGCACCAGCGCCTGCTCCTGCTCGCGCGTGGCGAGGCCCCGCGCCGCCGCGGCGCGCACGGCGAGCGACGCCAGCACGGAAAGCTGGCAGGTGAACGCCTTGGTCGAGGCGACGCCGATCTCCGGCCCGGCGAGCGTCGGGAAGATCGCGTCGGATTCGCGCGCGATGGTGGATTCGCGCACGTTGACGATCGCGGTGATCGGCACGCCCGCCTTGCGGCAGTAGCGCAGCGAGGCGAGCGTGTCGGCCGTCTCGCCCGACTGCGAGATGAACAGCGCGCCGCTCTCTTTCGACAGCGGCATCTCGCGGTAGCGGAACTCGGACGCGATATCGATGTCCACCGGCAGGCGGGCATAGCGCTCGAACCAGTACTTGCCGATCAGCCCGGCGAGATAGGCGGTGCCGCAGGCCGAGATCGCCAGCCGGTCGATCTTCGCGAAGTCGAACGGCGTGTCGAAGGCCTTGGCCGCGCCGGTGGTGAAGTCGAGATAGTGCGCCAGCGTGTGCGAGATCACCTCCGGCTGCTCATGAATCTCCTTCTCCATGAAGTGCCGGTAGTTGCCCTTGTCGACGAGGTAGGAGGTGCCGACGGACTGGCGCTTCTGGCGCTCGACGCGATTGCCGTCGATGTCGAAGATCTCCATGCCGTCGCGGCGCACCACGGCCCAGTCGCCGTCCTCGAGATAGGTGATGGCGTTGGTGAAGGGCGCGAGCGCGATGGCGTCGGAACCGAGATACATCTCGCCCTTGCCGTGGCCGATGGCGAGCGGCGGGCCGTTGCGCGCGCCGATGATCAGGTCCTCCTCGCCGCGGAACATGATGGCGAGCGCGAACGCGCCTTCGAGCAGCTTCAGCGCGGCGTGGGCGGCCTCGACCGGGGACAGCCCCCGCTTCAGCTCGCGCGTGACGAGATGGGCGACGACCTCGGTGTCGGTCTGCGAGGTGAACGCATAGCCGTCGGCGATCAGCGCGTCGCGCAGCTCGGCGAAGTTCTCGATGATGCCGTTGTGGACGATGGCGACGTCGCCGGAAAAATGCGGGTGCGCGTTGGTCTCGTTCGGCACGCCGTGGGTCGCCCAGCGGGTGTGGCCGATGCCGATGGTGCCGTCGAGCGGCTCGGCGGCCAGCCTGCGCTCCAGGTTGACGAGCTTGCCCTCGGCGCGGCGGCGGCCGAGCCGGCCGTGGTCGATGGTGGCCACGCCGGCCGAATCGTAGCCGCGATATTCCAGCCGCTTCAGCGCATCGACGATCAGAGGCGCAACGGGCGCGCGCCCGACAATCCCGACAATCCCGCACATGCTCAGGTCGTTCCTTCCCGCTGGGTTTTCCGCTGAAGACGCTGCCGGATTGTTAGTGGCCCGGCGGCACTGGCGAAAGTCACATATGGTTTCGGTTCATATCGCCGTGAAGTGCGGCATCAAGCAGGCCATGCGGCCGTCGGCCGGCAGGATATGAGAATTTGCTTAACGGTCCTTCCGGCCGAGCCTGTCGCGCAGCCGGCGGCCGAGGCCGTCCTTGTTTTCCTGCCGCGCCCGGCCGAAGGCCAGCGCGGCGTCGGGCACGTCCTGCGTCACCCCCGAGCCGGAGGCGACATAGGCGCCCGCGCCGACGCGCACCGGCGCGACCAGCGACGAGTTCGAGCCGACGAAGGCGCCCGCGCCGATCTCGGTATGGTGCTTGGAGAAGCCGTCATAGTTGCAGGTGATGGTGCCGGCGCCGATGTTGGCGCCGGCGCCGATATGGGCGTCGCCGACGTAGGTCAGGTGGTTGACCTTTGCGCCCTCGTCGATCACCGCCTTCTTGACCTCGCAAAAATTGCCGACCTTGGCCTTGCGGCCGAGCTCCGCGCCCGGCCGCAGCCGCGCGAACGGCCCGACTTCGGCGCCCGCGCCGATCGCGGCGCCCTCGATATGCGAGAAGGCGCGGATGCGCGCCCCCGCCGCCACCGTCACCCCGGGGCCGAAGACGACGTTGGGCTCGATCGAGACGTCGGGCTCGATCTCGGTGTCGTGGGACAGGTGCACGGTCTCCGGCGCGGCCATGGTCACGCCGGCGAGCAGCAGCGCCCGGCGGCGGCGTTTCTGCCAGACCGCCTCGGCCTCGGCCAGCTCGAGCCGGGTGTTGATGCCGAGGATGCTTTCGTAAGGCGCCTCGGTCGCCCGCACGGAGAGCCCGCGCGCGGCCGCGATCTCGACGATGTCGGTCAGGTAGTACTCGCCCTTGGCGTTGGCGTTGCCGACGGCGTCGAGCAGCGACAGCGCATGCCGGCCGGCGACCGCCATCAGCCCGCCGTTGCAGAAGGTGATTGTCCGCTCGGCCTCCGAGGCCTCCTTGTGCTCGCGGATCGCGACCAGCGCCCCGTCCCTGACGATCAGGCGGCCGTAGCCGGTCGGGTCGGGCGCGTGGAAGCCCATCACCACCACGTCGGCGCCACCGGCGAGGCCGGCGCGCAGGTCCGCCAGCGCCTCCGCCTCGATCAGCGGCGTGTCGCCGAACAGGATCAGGACGTCGTCGTAGCCGGCCGCGATCTTGTCGCGTGCGGCCAGCACGGCATGCGCGGTGCCCAGCCGCTCGGCCTGCAGGAACACTTCGGCCTCCGGCGCGAAGGGCGTGACCGCCTTCTTCACCGCCTCGGCCTCGCGGCCGACGACGACCGCCACCTCGACGCCCTGCTGGCTGCGCGCCGCCTTCGCCACGTGGCCGATCAGCGGCAGGCCGGCAACCTCGTGCAGCACCTTCGGCAGCGCGCTCTTCATGCGCGTGCCCTCGCCGGCGGCAAGAATGACGGACAGGCAGCTTCTCTCGGTCATGGGCGGTTCCGGGTTGTCGGGGTTCTGTAGGTCGGCACGTCTAGTAGCATTCCTGCCGGCGCATCGCTACGCCGGCGCGGCGTCGGCGATCCTGAACTGGACCGAGCGCGCGCCGTTCCACCAGTTGGACGACAGGTTGCCGACGACATGGACCGTGTTGCCGCGATTGGCGAACAGGAAATCGCCGAGCTCGGTCTCCAGCGCCCGGAACGCCATCGCCTGGATGCGCCCGCCGGAAGGCGAGCGCAGGGCGGCGCGGATATGGTTGGTGCCGACCTGACGGACGTCGGCCAGCATGTGGCGCGGCAGAGCCAGGACCGGCTGGGCATGGCCGGAGCCGTAAGGGCCGGCGCTCTCGATCAGGTCTATGAGGTCGAACGTCGCCCCCTCGGCCGAGAGCGCCGCGTCGATCTCCAGCGCCTCCTCGTGGCGCAGCCGGTCGACCTCGTCGGCGGCCCATTCCTCGAAGAAGGCGCGCACCTCGCCGAGCCGGGCGCGCTCGACGGTGATGCCGGCGGCCATGGCATGGCCGCCGCCCTTGACGAGGAGGCCGCGCCCGACCGCCTCGCGCACCATGCGGCCGAGGTCGAAGCCGGCGATCGACCGCCCCGAGCCCGAGCCGACGCCGTTGGGGTTGAACGAGATGGCGAAGGCCGGCCGCCGCGCATGCTCCTTCAGCCGGGCGGCGATCAGCCCGACGATGCCGGGATGCCAGCCGTCGCTTGCCGTCACGATGACGGCGGGGCCGCCGCCGGCCGCGAGCTCGGCGTCCGTCTCGGCGCGCGCCTCGGCCAGCATCACCTGCTCCATCGCCTGCCGCTCGGCGTTCAGCCGCTCCAGCGTTTCCGAGATCGCCTGCGCCTCGACCGGATCGTCGGTGGAGAGCAGCCTGCTGCCGAGCGCGGCGTCGCCGATGCGCCCGCCGGCATTGATGCGCGGGCCGAGCACGAAGCCGAGATGGAAGGTCGAGAGCGGCTCGCCGATGCGCGCGGCGCGCGCGAGCGCCGCGATGCCGGCATTGCCCATCCGCCGCATGGCCTGGAGGCCCTTGGTGACAAAGGCGCGGTTGACGCCGGCGAGCGGCACGACATCGCACACCGTCGCCAGCGCGACGAGGTCGAGCCAGCCGAGAAGGTCGGGCGCCGGCGTCTGGAAGCCGCGCTCGCGCAGCACGCCCGCCGTCCGCACCAGCGCCAGGAAGACCACGCCGGCCGCGCACAAATGCCCCTGCCCCGAAAGGTCGTCGTCGCGGCTGGGATTGACCACGGCCACCGCATCGGGCAGCGCCCCGCCGATCTGGTGGTGGTCGAGCACCACGACGTCGGCGCCGGCCTCGTTGGCGGCATCGATGGCGGCGGGCGAGTTGGTGCCGCAGTCGACGGTGACGATCAGCCGCGCGCCGCGCCCGACCAGATCGCGCATGGCGTCGGGGTTGGGGCCGTAGCCCTCGAACACCCGGTCGGGAATGTAGATCTCGGCCTCGACGCCGTAATGGGCGAGAAAGCGCTTCATCAGCGCCGACGACGCCGCGCCGTCGACGTCGTAGTCGCCGAAGATCGCCACCCTTTCGCGCCGCACCACCGCGTCGGCGATGCGGCCGGCGGCCTTGTCCATGCCGGTCAGCGAGCGGGGGTCGGGAAGGAGGTCGCGGATGGTCGGGTCGAGGAAGCGCGGCGCCTCGTCCTGCGCCACGCCGCGCCCGGCTAGGACGCGCGCGACGATGTCGGGGACGCCGTGGTTCTGCGCGATCGCCAGCGCGGTGTTCTCGCCGCGCGCATCGAGCCGGTGCGCCCAGGCAAGCCCGGTCGCCGACCGCTTCACGTCGAGAAAGAATCGCCTGTCGTTCATCACCGCCTCACGCTGGAGCCGGTACGCCGGGCAAAAGCAAGGCGGCGGCGGAGAAATTCCATCCCTCACCCGCCTGCCGACACCTTTTCCCCGCGAACGGGAAGAGGAAGGCTGGCCGCAACTTTGCCGCTTCTTCCTTCTCCCCGTTCACGGGGAGAAGGTGGCCCGAAGGGCCGGATGAGGGGCGGCTCGACGCGCCTCAGAACTTGTCGAGGTCCTGGTGGCGGGCCTTGATCTCGCGCACCGTGCCCGAGGACGAACGCATGACGATGGTGTGCGTCTGGATCATGTCGCGCCCGAACTTGACGCCCGACAGCATGTTGCCGTCGGTCACGCCCGTCGCCGCGAACAGCACGTCGCCGCGCGCCATCTCTTCCATGGTGTAGACCTTGTTCGGGTCCGAGATGCCCATCTTGGCGGCGCGGGCGATCTTCTCCTCGCTGTTGAGCTGGAGGCGGCCCTGCATCTGGCCGCCGATGCAGCGAAGCGCCGCCGCCGCGAGCACGCCCTCCGGCGCGCCGCCGGTGCCCATGTAGATGTCGATGCCGGTCTCGGCCGGGTCGGTGGTGTGGATGACGCCGGCCACGTCGCCGTCGCCGATCAGCCGGATCGCCGCGCCCGTCGAGCGCACGGCCTCGATCAGGCGCGCATGGCGCGGCCGGTCGAGGATGCAGGCGGTGATCTCGGAGACGGGCACGCCCTTGGCCTTGGCGAGGTTCTGGATGTTTTCCTGCGCCGGCGCGTCGATGTCGACGACACCTGCCGGATAGCCGGGGCCGACCGCGATCTTGTCCATGTAGACGTCGGGCGCGTAGAGAAGGCTGCCCTTCTCGGCGATGGCGATGACCGCCAGCGAGTTCGGCAGGTTCTTGGCGCAGATCGTCGTGCCCTCCAGCGGGTCGAGCGCGATGTCGACCTCGGGGCCTTCGCCGGTGCCGACCTCCTCGCCGATGTAGAGCATCGGCGCCTCGTCACGCTCGCCCTCGCCGATCACGACCGTGCCCTTGATCGGCAGGCGGTTCAGCTCGGCGCGCATCGCGTCCACGGCCGCCTGGTCCGCCGCCTTTTCGTCGCCGCGCCCGCGCAGCCGGGCTGCGGCCACCGCCGCGCGCTCGGTGACGCGCACGAGTTCGAGGGTCAGGATACGGTCGAGACCGGACGGAGCGGCTTTGGACATAATGTCGAACCTTGCATGAGATCAGAGGGTTGCCCGCACGGGCGCGCCCCTTTTGTCAAAGAGGCTGCACCCCCGCAAGGGCGATTCGGCGCTCGTCCCAAGATCAATCGATTGAATGACGGGAATGCGACGTCAGGCGGCCCGCTCGATGCGGATGACCTGCGGCTTGGTGGTCAGGTGCCCGTCCTCGGTCACGCCTTCCACGGCCTTGCGCACCGCCGCCTCGGTGGTCTCGGCGGTGACGAGGATGACCGTCTTCTCCGTCGCCGCGTTACCGCCGTCGGCGTGCTGGACGATCGACTGCAGCGAGATGCCGTTCTCCGCCATGCGCCCGGCGATGGCGGCGAAGACGCCGACCCGGTCGTGCACGGTCAGGCGGATGAAGTAGCCGCCCTCGTGGCTGCGCATCGGCGCGCGCACGTAAGGGGCCAGTTCATCCGCCGGGCGGCCGAAGACTGGGCCGTGCTGGAAGCCGGGCCGCCTCTTGGCGATGTCGGCGATGTCGCCGATCACGGCCGAGGCGGTGGCGCTGCCGCCGGCGCCGGGGCCGGAGAGCAGGAGTTCGCCGACGATGTCGGTCTCGATGGCGACGGCGTTGGTGACGCCGTTGACCTGGGCGATGACGGAGGCGGTCGGCACCATGGTCGGGTGGACGCGCTGCTCGATACCGCCCTCGGTGCGCTGGGCGACGCCGAGCAGCTTGATGCGATAGCCGAGCTCGGCTGCCGCGCGGATGTCGGCCTGGGTGATGTTGGAGATGC
>JAEZXF010000013.1 GCA_023419995.1 Pseudomonadota bacterium
CGCCGCGGCGAGGCGCCTGAGTTCCGGCCCGGTCTGCGGCAGCGCCGGCAGGGCGCGCACCGTCGCGACGTCGGCGAGCGCGCCGCGGAAGAATTCCTCGGCGGGGGTGGAGGCCGACAGCGGATCCCCCGCGCCGATGCCGATCAGCGGCGCGCCGAAGCCGCGAAACGCCCGGCGTTCCCCGCCGACCGCGTCCTGCCCGGCCGCCCGCACCACGGCGAGGCTGTCGACGGAGGGCAGGGTGGTGAAGGCGAAGCGCCGGGCGAGCCACGCCGTCCCGCGCATCTCGTCGGGATCGGTGTCGGCGCCCTGCGGCCGCTCGGAGACGAGGACGGACAGCGGCAGGCTGGAGAGCGGGCCGTCGGCCACCACGAAGACGTGCTTCTTGCCGGCGAGCGCCTGCTCGACCGGCTCGATGAGCTGCGTGTAGAGGAAATAGGCGTTCATCCGGTCGAAGGAGGCGATGCGCGGCCGGTCCATGCCCTCGACCAGCGTGATCGCGCCCCGGCTGACGCTGTTGGGGTCGAGATCCTTGCGCAGGCCCGCGACCTCCTCGTCGAGCCAGTCGCTCCACATCGCCGCCCGGTGCCAGGCGACCTGGTCGCGGCGTATCGCCCAGACATGGGTGGTGACGGAGCCCGGCAGGAAGAACAGCAGGCTTTCGTCGTTCCCGAGCAGCGCCTGCACGTCGGTGACGGAGAGCGGCTGCGGCTCGGCGAGCTCGGCATAGCGCGGAAAGTCGGCCTGGAGGCGGGCGTCGAGGGCGGAGAGCTCGGCGCGCAGCGAATCGATCTCGCCCCGCAGCGCGACGAGCGAGGCGCCGTCGGCTGCCTGCGCCAGCCGGGCCTCCCTCGTGGCGATCGCCGCCAGCAGGTCCTGCCGCTGGCGGATGAGCGCGGCGAGCTCGGGCGAGCCGGTCGCCGCCCGCAGCCCGAGCTGGCGCAGCGCCTTGCCGGCGGAGGACAGATAGGCCCATTGCGCAGCCTCGAACGCGTCCTCGACCGCCGGGCGTTCCGCCGCGCCTGTCGTCGCCGTCACGACGAACGCCAACGCGACCCCGCGCAGCAGCGTCGCGAACCCGCCATATCGCCGCATGAGCGATGCCTCCCCGGAACCAAGCCGCAGCGTTTGTGGGATGCGATTGTGACGACAAAGCGGAGGGCGGCGCAAGCCGGCGGCCGGGCTTCCCCGGCTGCGGGCGGCGTCCTATCCCGCAGAAATGCGGGCATTGCCCACATTCGCCTTGATCGCGGGAACCCATCTTCATTAGGGATGGTATCGGACTGCTGCCGAAGGACCCTGCCATGAGCGTCAATGTCGCCCCGATCGGGCTTGCCCGCGATCTCCAGGAGCGTGCCCGCTCGGGGAAGCCGATCCGCATCGGCCTGATCGGCTGCGGCGAGATGGGCACCGACATCGTCACCCGCGTGTCCCACATGCAGGGCATCGAGGTCGGCGCGATCGCCGAGCGTGACCCGCAGCGCGCCCTGAAGGCCGCGGAGATCGCCTATGGCGAGGCCGGCCACGCGCGCGAGGCCGGCACGGGGGCGGCGCTCGACGCGGCGATGGAGGCGGGCAGGATCGCGGTCACCGGCGATGCCGACCTCGTCATCGGCAGCGGCCTGATCGACGTCGTCGTCGACGCGACCGGCGTGCCGGCGGTGGGCGCGGAGATCGGCCTCAGGGCGATGGAGAACGGCAAGCATCTGGTGATGATGAACGTCGAGGCCGACGTGACCATCGGCGCCTATCTCAAGAGCGAGGCCGAGCGGCTGGGCGTCGCCTACTCGCTGGGCGCCGGCGACGAGCCGTCGTCCTGCATGGAGCTGATCGAGTTCGTCTCGGCGATGGGCCACCCCATCGTCGCCGCCGGCAAGGGCAAGAACAACCCGCTCAACGTCGACGCCACCCCGCCCGACTACGAGGAGGAGGCGGCGCGCCGCAACATGAACGTGCGCATGCTGGTCGAGTTCGTCGACGGCTCCAAGACCATGGTCGAGATGGCGGCGATCGCCAACGCCACCGGACTGGTGCCGGACAAGGCCGGCATGCACGGGCCGTCCGCCACCCTGCCGGAGCTGTCGAAGGTGCTGGTGCCGGAGAAGGACGGCGGCGTGCTCTCGCGCGCCGGCGTGGTCGACTACACCATCGGCAAGGGCGTCGCGCCCGGCGTCTTCGTCGTCGCCGACATGTCGCATCCGCGCATTTCCGAGCGCATGGAAGACCTGAAGATGGGCAAGGGGCCCTACTTCACCTTCCATCGTCCCTATCACCTGACCTCGCTCGAGGTGCCGCTGACCTGCGCCCGCGTGGTGCTGCACGGCAAGGCCGACATGGTGCCGCTGTCGCGGCCGGTGGCCGACGTGTGCGCCGTCGCCAAGAAGGACCTGAAGCCGGGCGACGCGCTCGACGCCATCGGCGAGTACTGCTACCGCGCCTGGATCATGACCGCGGAGGACGCGCGCGCCGCGCGCGCGATCCCCTGCGGCCTCCTCCAGGGCGGGACGGTGACCGCGCCGATCGCAAAAGGCGAGCTGATCACCCGTGCCAATGCCGCGCCCGCGCCGGGGTCGAAGATCGCGGAGCTGAGGGCCCGGCAGGATCGCCTCGTCTGGGGCGAGGCCTAGGAAAGGACGGGCGACGGGCTGTCATGCAGCCGTCATCCGCGCGATGCAGGGAGAAGCCGGCGGGCCGCGAGACGGCGACCGCCGGACACGGGCCCGGACAAGGGCCCGAATAAGGGATGCGACAGGAGGTACCATGAGGACGATTTTCAACAGGCTTGCGGCAGGCGGCGTCATGCTGGCGCTGGCGTCTTCCCTCGGCGCCGCGAGCGCGGGCACGATCACGCTCTACACCTCGCAGCCGGAAGCCGACGCCACGCGCACGGTGGAAGCGTTCAAGGCGGCCAATCCCGGCGTCGAGGTGGAAATCTTCCGCTCGGGCACCAGCGACCTCCTGACCAAGCTGGCGGCGGAGTTCGCGGCCGGCGCGCCGCAGCCCGACGTGCTGCTGATCGCCGACGCGGTCACCATGGAGCTGCTGAAGAAGGACGGCCGGCTACTCGCCTATCCCGAGGCGGATGTCGAGGGGCTGGACCAGGACGCCTACGACGCCGACCGCACCTATTTCGGCTCCAAGCTGATCACCACCGGCATCGCCTACAACACCGCCGCGGCCGAGAAGCCGGAAAGCTGGGCCGACCTCGTCAAGCCGGAATACAAGGACGGCGTGGTGATGCCGAGCCCGCTCTATTCGGGTGCGGCCGCCTACATGATGTCGGGCGTGGCGCTCGATCCGGCGCTGGGCTGGGAGTTCTACACCGGCCTCAAGGCCAACGACGCGATCACCGTGCGCGGCAACGGCGCGGTGCTGAAGGCGGTGGCCGGCGGCGAGAAGCCCTACGGCATCCTCGTCGACTTCATGGCCCTCAACGCCAAGGCGCAGGGCTCGCCGGTCGAGTTCGTGTTCCCCGCCGAGGGCGTGACCGCCGTGACCGAGCCGGTCGCTATCCTGTCGACCGCGAAGAACCCCGATGACGGCCGGCGCTTCGTCGACTTCATCCTGTCCGACGAAGGCCAGAAGCTGGCGCGCGACATGGGCTACCTGCCGGCCAAGGCGTCCGGCGGCCGTCCGGACTGGCTGCCGGAGGGCGTCGAGGTGAAGCTGCTGCCGGTCGACATCAAGGCCGTGGGCGAGCGCATTGAGGCCGACAAGGCGAAGTTCGCCGAGCTGTTCGGCGGCTGAGGGAGCGTTCCGACATCGTGGGGATGCGCTGGTCGTGCAGGCGGGGCTGAGACAGGGCCGGGGCCAGGAACTGGCCCTGGCGGCGGCTGTTGCCGTGGCGATCGCCGTCTTCTCGCTCCTGCCGATGCTGCGGCTACTGCGCGAGACGCTGGCGCCGGCGGGCGAACTGTCGCTCGGCGTCGTCGAGGCGGGGCTTTCCAGC
>JAEZXF010000174.1 GCA_023419995.1 Pseudomonadota bacterium
CCCATAGATGAGGCGTGAAGCCGCACAGGCGGCACCCCTCCCGGACGCAGGATTTCATGACCCAGCCGATCGATTCCGCCAGCCTCGTCGATCTCGTCGCGCGGCTGGTCGAGGCTGCGCGGCGTGCCGGGGCCGACGCTTCGGACGCGGTCGCGGTGCGCTCGCGTTCCACCGGCGTCTCGGTGCGGCTGGGCAAGGTGGAGAACACCAGCGCGGCCGAAAGCGACGACGTCTCGTTGCGCGTCTTCGTCGGCAAGCGGTCGGCGAGCGTATCCGCCAATGCCGGCTCCGACCCCGATGCGCTCGCCGCCCGCGCGGTGGCGATGGCGCGCGTTTCCCCCGAGAACCCGCACGAGCGGCTGGCCGACGCCTCGCGTCTGGCGAGGCGGATCGCCGATCTCGACCTGTTCGACGCGACCGAGGTAGCGCCCGAGCGCCTGCGCGAGGACGCGCTGGCGATGGAGGAGGCGGCGCTCGCCGTGCCCGGCGTGACGAATTCGAGCGGCGCCGGCGCCTCCTTCGGCATGGGCGGGCTGGTGCTCGCCACCTCGCACGGCTTCGTCGGCCAGTACATGGCGACGCGCTTCTCGCGCTCGGTCAGCGTCCTCGCCGGCCAGGGCACGGCGATGGAGCGCGACCACGACTTCTCCTCGCGCCAGCACTTCGCCGACCTCGAACGCGTCGACGTCATCGGCCGCAGTGCCGGCGAGCGCGCGGTGAGGCGGCTCGGCGCGCGCAAGGCGCGGACCGGCCCGGTCACCGTGGTGCTCGACCCGCGCGTGGCGCGCGGCATCGCCGGCCATCTCGCCGGCGCGATCAACGGCGCGTCGGTCGCCCGCCGGACCAGCTTCCTGCGCGACCGCATGGGCAAGCAGGTCGCCTCCGCCGCCATCACCGTCACCGACGATCCGCAGAAGGTGCGCGGCCAGGCCTCGCGCCCGTTCGACGGCGAGGGCGTGGCCGGCGAGCGCCTCGTCATGGTCGAGCGCGGCGTGCTCGGCCACTGGTTCCTCTCCACCTCGGCGGCGAGCGAGCTCGGCCTCAAGACCAACGGCCGCGGCGTGCGCGCCTCCTCCTCGGTCATGCCGTCCTCGACCAATCTCGCCATCGAGCCGGGCGAGCAGGCGCCGGAGGCGCTGATCGGCTCGCTGAAATCGGGCTTCTACGTCACCGAGGTCTTCGGCCAGGGTGTCGACATGGTGACGGGCGACTATTCGCGCGGCGCTTCCGGCTTCTGGATCGAGGACGGCGAGCTGGCCTGGCCGGTCTCGGAAGTGACGATCGCCGCCAACCTCAGGGACATGTTCATGAACATGGTGCCGGCCAGCGATCTCGACCGCAATTTCGGCACCGCCGCGCCGACGCTCCTGATCGAGGGGATGACCCTTGCCGGCGACTGAGACCGACGCGCGCGCCCTTGCCGCCGACCTCGGGCTGATCCGTGACGCCGCGCGCGAGGCGGGCGAAATCGCCATGCGCCACTTCCGCAACGATCCCGACGTGTGGATGAAGGAGGGCGCCTCGCCGGTCAGCGCCGCCGACATCGCCGTCGACACCTTCCTGCGCGAGACGCTGTCCCTGGCGCGGCCCGACTATGGCTGGCTGTCGGAGGAAACCGTCGACAACCCCGAGCGGCTCGCCGCGCGCCGCACCTTCGTGGTCGACCCGATCGACGGCACCCGCGCCTTCATCGAGGGCAGGCGCACATGGTGCGTGTCGATCGCCGTGGTCGAGGACGGGGTCCCGCTCGTCGGCGTGCTCGACTGCCCGGCGAAGCAGGAGATCTACGAGGCCGCCGCGCAGGGTCCGGCGCTGCTCAACGGCAAGGCCATCGCCGTGACGGCCGGCGGCGGCACGCCGCGCGTCGCGGGCCCGAAGCCGATGCTGCGGCAGGCCCCGGCATGGATGCGCACCGGCCCGGACATCCCCTACATCCCCTCGCTCGCCTACCGCATCGCCATGGTGGCGAGCGGCGCGCTCGACGCGACCTTCGTCAAGCCGAACTCCCACGACTGGGACCTCGCCGCCGCCGACCTGATCCTGCGCCGCGCCGGCGGCGGGCTGGTCGAGCACGACGGCGCCGCGCCCTTCTATGCCGGCGCCAGCCCGCGCCACGGCGCGCTCGCCGCCGGCAGCGGCCGGCTCCTCGCCGAAATGACCCGCGTCATTGCCGCGATGGACGATTGAGCATCACGCCATGGTTTCAAATCGTAACGAATTCCTCTAGAGGAAGAGCCTTCGCGCGGCCTTGCCGGCCGCGGCGCAGCGCCATTCTTGAACAGGCAATCGGGTATGTCCGAAGACAACGCTAAGAAGCAGCTCCTTCACCTCGTCTTTGGCGGCGAGCTGAAGTCGCTCGGCACCACCGAATTCCGCGATCTCGACGCCCTCGACATCGTCGGAATCTTCCCCGACTACAAATCCGCCGAACTTGCGTGGAAGGCAAAGGCGCAGGCGACGGTGGACAACGCGCACATGCGCTACTTCATCGCTCACCTGCACCGCCTGCTCGAGCCGGGCGTGAAGTAACGTTCGACAGCAGCATGGACCAGGAGGCCGTCTCACCCTTGCCCAAGGTGCGCGTGCAGGAACGCAAGCCCCCGGCGCGCCCGTTGAAGCGCTTCTGGAGGAGGGTACGCCAGCCCCTCGCGCGCTCGCGCGTGGTCAAGGCGCTGGTCGTCGGCCTCATCGCCGGCGCGGTCAAGCTCGTCTACCGCACCAATCCCGCGGCCCGCGGCTCGGATGACGTCGCCGCCGCCGTCGCGGCGCACACCCCCGCCATCGCCGCCTTCTGGCACGGCCAGCACATCCTCGCCCCCGCGATCAATCCGCGCGGCAACCGCATGGTGGCGCTGTTCTCGCGCAGCGCCGACGCCGAGATCAACGCCCGCGTCGCCGAGAAGCTCGGCTTCGGGGTGGTGCGCGGCTCGGGCGGGCGCGAGGGCGAGCATCGCGCCGACAAGGGTGGCGCGCGGGCGCTGATCGCGTTGAAGAAGACGCTCGACGCCGGCACCAACGTCGCCATGATCGCCGACATCCCTCACGGCACGCCGCGCGAGGCGGGACTGGGCGTCGTCACCCTCGCCAAGGTCTCCGGTCGGCCCATCGTGCCGATCGCGGTCGCCACCAGCCGCCGCAAGGTGCTGGAGAAGACGTGGGACAAGACCACGATCAACCTGCCTTTCGGGCGGCGCGGCGTGGCGATCGGCGAGGCGATCCGCGTCCCGGCCGACGCGACGCCGGAAGAGCTGGAAGACAAGCGGCGCGAGGTGACGGCGGCGCTCAACGCGGTGACGCTGCGCGCCTACCGCCTGGCCGACGGCGGGCAGGAATGAGCGAGCGCTGGGCCCGCGCCATGCTCACCGCCTATCGTCTGGCGGGGGCCGCCGCCTATCCGGTCATCGGCGGCTATGTCGCCTGGCGCGCCAGCAAGGGCAAGGAGGAGCACAGCCGCCGCCGCGAGCGCTACGGCCGCGCCGGCCAGCCCCGCCCCGAAGGCCCGCTGATCTGGCTCCACGCGGCGAGCGTCGGCGAGACCATCGCCGTCGTGCCGCTGATCGAGCGCCTTCTCGGCCACGGCATCAACATCGTGCTCACCACCGGCACCGTCACCTCGGCCCAGGTTGCGCGCGAGCGGCTGGGCGACCGCATCATCCACCAGTACGTGCCGCTCGACCTCAAGCCGGCGGTCAGCCGGTTCCTCGACCACTGGTCGCCCGACCTCGCCGTCATGGCCGAGTCCGAGATCTGGCCGATGACCATCCTCGAGCTCGGCGCGCGGCGGGTGCCGCAGGTGCTGGTCAACGGCCGCCTGTCGGACCGCTCCTTCGCCAGCTGGCAGAAGCGCAGCTACCTGGCCGAGGCGCTGTTCGAGAACCTCTCCCATGTCATTGCCCAGTCCGACGTCGACGCCGAGCGCTTCCGCCAGCTCGGTGCGCGCCCCGTCACGGTGTCCGGCAACCTCAAGGGCGACACGGTCGAGCCGCCCGTGGACGAGGCCGAGCTTGCCCGCATCCGCGGCGAGATCGGCCGCCGCAAGGTGTGGGCCGCGGTCTCGACCCATGACGGCGAGGAAGCGGCGGCGATCGAGGTGCATCGCCTGCTGCGCACGCGCCATCCCGACATCCTGACCATCATCGTGCCGCGCCTTCCCGAGCGCGCCGATGCCGTCGCGGCCGCCTGCGCCGAGGCGGGCCTGAGCGTGGCGCGGCGGAGCACGCGCGACACCATCGCGCCCGGCACCGGCATCTTCCTCGGCGACACGATCGGCGAGATGGGGCTCTATCTCCGCCTGACCGAGATCGCCTTCGTCGGCCGCTCGCTCACCGGCAACGGCGGGCAGAATCCGCTGGAGCCGGCCATGCTCGACACCGCCGTCCTCTCCGGCCGCAACGTGCAGAACTTCCGCGAGGCCTACCAGAAGCTCGCGGCCAGCGGCGCGGCCCGCTTCGTCAAGGACCAGCAGGTGCTGGCCGGCGCGGTCAACTACCTGCTGACCAACGACGCCGAGCGGATCAAGATGATGCAGGCCGGCCGCCGCACCGTCGACGGCATGCGCGGCGCGCTGACCCGGACGCTCCAGACGCTCGAGCCCTACGTCAATCCGCTGATCGTCCAGGCGCGGCTCGGCGGCTCGGCGGGCGGAAAGCGGTGAACTGATGGTCAGCGAGGCGCCACCCTTCTGGTGGGGCAGGGCCGACTGGCGGGCCTGGGCGCTGTGGCCGTTCTCCGCCGCCTATGCCGCGGTCGCCGCGCGCCGGCTGCGCAACGCCCCGCGCGAGAAGGTGCCCGCGCCGGTGCTGTGCGTCGGCAACCTCACGGTCGGCGGCTCGGGCAAGACCCCGGTCGCCATCGCGCTGGCCCGGCAGGCCGCCGGGATGGGGCTGAAGCCCGGCATCCTGTCGCGCGGCCATGGCGGCTCCGTCTCCGGCCATCCGCATCTCGTCGATCCGCACCACGACAGCGCCCGCCATGTCGGCGACGAGCCGATGCTGCTGGCGCGCGCCGCGCCCGTCGCCGTCAGCGCCGACCGCGCCGCCGGCGCGCGGGCGCTGATCGCCGAGGGCTGCGATTTCCTCATCATGGACGACGGCTTCCAGAGCGCGCGCATCCACATCGACTACGCGCTGATCGTGGTCGACGCGCGCCGCGGCATCGGCAACGGCCACGTCATCCCCGGCGGGCCGATGCGCGCCGATCTGACCGAGCAGATGCGCCACGTCGACGGCGTGCTGAAGATGGGCGAGGGCGACGGCGCCAACCGGGTGCTGCGCCAGGCCGCCCGCGCCGGGCGCGCCTTCTTCGAGGCGCATGTGCGCGCTCTGCCGCCCAAGGGCGTCGCCCGCCACAAGTGCCTCGCCTTCGCCGGCATCGGCGATCCCGGCAAGTTCTTCGACACGGTCGCGGCGGTCGGCGGCAGGCCCGTCGTCACCCGGAGCTTCGGCGACCACCATTTCTACAGCGACTACGACGCGCAGGACCTGCTCTCGACTGCCGACGCGCAGGAGCTGGCCATCGTCACCACCGCCAAGGACGCGGTGCGGCTCGACCATGGCGGCGAGGCGATGGCGGAGCTGAAGCGCCGGGCGAAGGTGATCGAGATCGAGGCGGTGTTCGACATCGCCAGCGCGCCGCGCGCCATCATCTCGGAAACGCTGGAGGCCTGGCGCCGGCGCCGGCTGGACAGGTAGCGGGAGCCGTCAGCGGCGGCGCAGGCCGGGGTTCATCTCCAGCTCGCGCGCCAGCGACACCGTGGCGGTCGCGTAGGGCTCCTGGCGGGCGACGCTCCAGTATTTCAGCTCGTCGAGCGGAATCACGTCGCCGGTCACCGCGCAGCGCACGAAGGTGCCGGGCGACAGCACCTGGAAATCTCCGTCCAGATAGCGGATGCGCGCTTCCCGGCTGCCGGGTCCCTCGAAACGGTTCATGTCCTGTGCCTTCCTGCTCGCCCGGTTCCGCCACAAAAGCGCGGCAACGTCAAGCGTCCCGCGCCCGCGGCCGCAGCCAGCCGTCCGCGATCGAGACGTTCCCGGCGCCGTAGACGTCCTTCAACGCCTCGACGAGCGCCATGCCTTCCTCCCGCCACGCCGCCTCGTCGGTTTGCGAGGGAAAGCGCATCTCCTGCCACTCGCTCTCCTCGCCGAAGGCGAGCTGGAACCGGTCGTCCCATTCCTCGATCCGGCCGGCGAGCTCGGCGGCCAGCCAGCGGAAATGGTTGAAGCGCCGGCCGGTCGCGTCGTCGGCGAGCGGGTACGAGCCGAAGGACGGGTCGACGGTGACGCTGGCCGGGGCTTCCTCGTCGTCGTCGAATGCGAGGGGCAGGTCATCGCCAAACCCGCCGGGCGACACGGCCTTCCATGCCATGTGGCGGACGAACCATGCGCCCAGCACGGCGGTCGCGAGGACCGGGGCAGCGATGCCGAGCGGGTCAGCCCACGGCGAGAGCCGTCCCGCGCTCCACAGCCATACGACACCCGCCGTCACGGCGGCGTAGAGGATGGCGGCGTTGACGACCTGCCGGCGCGAGGCGTCGTCGTCCTCTTCCTCGGGGATGAAGAAGCGGCGGCCGCCGGCGATCCACGCCGCCTGCGCCGCCGTGGAGGCGACGAACAGCGGCAGCGCCCAGCTGCTCATGACGGCGAGCGCCGCGCCGCTGGCGCCGACGACGACGATCGACGCGCCGACGATCCGGCGCCGGCGGCGCTCCAGCGGATCCTCCTTGCCGCCGGAAAGCGCGGCGAGCGCCTGGTCGAGCACCGCATCGGTCAGCACGGCGCGGAGGCCGAGCCAGCCCGACGCCAGGTAGAAGCCGCCGGCAAGGCGGAAGAAGATGTCCGTCGCGTCCATGTCGCGTGCCCGTGGGCCTCTGCCCGATGGTCCGTGTCCGCGGGCCCACGCCCGCCGCGTTGCCCGAATGCGCTTTGCCGCCGGATTGCGGCTTGACGGTGGCGCCTCTAGCGCCGGCCGAACAGGCGCTCGATGTCGCTCAGCTTCAGCTCGACATAGGTCGGCCGGCCGTGGTTGCAGGTACCGGAGCCGGGCGTCGCCTCCATCTGGCGCAGAAGCGCGTTCATCTCGTCGGGCCGCAGGCGCCGGCCGGACCGCACCGAGCCGTGGCAGGCCATCGTCGCGGCGATGGCGTCGAGCCGTTCCTTCAGCGTCTCGATCGTGTCGGTCTCGGCGATCTCGTCGGCAAGGTCGCGCACCAGCTGCTGCACGTCGACCTCGCCGAGCATCGCCGGTGTCGCACGCACGGCCACAGCACCGGGCCCGAAGCGCTCCAGCGCCAGGCCGAGCCGCGCGAGCAGCTCGCTATTGGCGGCCAGGCGGCCGGCGTCCTCTTCCGGAAGGTCGACGATCTCGGGCAGGAGAAGCATCTGCGACGGCACGGCCCGCGCCGACAGCGCCTCCTTCAGCGCCTCGTAGACGAGGCGTTCGTGGGCGGCGTGCTGGTCGACGATGACGAGGGA
>JAEZXF010000196.1 GCA_023419995.1 Pseudomonadota bacterium
GCCGAGGGTCGGCGCGCCCGCGGCAGTGAGGCGCCATGAACCTCGCGCTCAAGGACATCCGCCATGGCCTGTTCCGGTTCGTGCTGACCTGTTTCGGGTTGGGGCTGCTGATGACGGTCGTGCTGGCGATGATCGGTATCTATAACGGCCTCGTCTCGGACGCGCTGGCGGTGGTAAAGGCACCGGCCGCAGATGTCTGGGTGGTGGAGGCCGGTACCAAGGGACCGTTCGCGGAAGCCTCCAGCATCCCCGCCGACACGCGCGACGCGGTGGCGCGGATGCCCGGCGTGGCCGAGGCCGGCGCGGTCAACTATCAGAACCTCGAGGCGCCTCATGCTGGGCGCACGCTGCGACTCTATGTCGTCGGCTACGAGTCGGGGCGTCCCGGCGGGCCGCAGGCGATCGCCGAGGGGCGCGGCATCGGCGCCGGTCATTTCGAACTGGTGGCCGACCGCAAGACCGGCCTGCTGCCCGGCGAGACGATCCGGCTCGGGCGCAACCGCTTTACCGTGGTCGGCCTGGTCGAAGGGGCGATGAACTCGGGCGGGGATCCGGCGGTCTATGTGACGCTGGCCGACGCGATGGCGCTGCAGACCGAGCTCGACCCGGCCGCTCAGCGGGTGCAGGCCGCGCGCGGGGCTGTCTCCGTCAAGTCCGCATCGGTCGCCGCCATAATTGCCCGCATGTCGCCGGGCGCCGATGTCGATCTGCTGACCGCGACCGTGCGCCAATGGAAGCACCTCGCCGCCATGACTCAGGCCGAACAGGAGGAACTGCTGCTGGCCTCGGTCGTCGACAAGGCGCGCCGCCAGATCGGGCTGTTCCTCGGCATCCTTCTCTCCGTCAGCGCCGTGGTGATCGCGCTGATCATCTACACGATGACCATGGAGAAGCTGAAGCAGATCGCCACGCTGAAGCTGATCGGCGCGCCCGACCGCACCATCATCGCGCTGATCGTGCAGCAGGCGCTGATCCTCGGCGCCTCGGGCTGGGGGATCGGCCTGATGCTGATCCTTGCGGTGAAGGACTATTTTCCCCGTCGCGTGGTGCTGGAGCCGTTCAACGTCATGGTCCTTGCCGGCATCATCGCCGCCGTCTGCCTTCTATCCTCGGCGCTCGGCGTGCGGGCGGCGATGAAGGTCGACCCGGCCACAGCGCTCGGGAGCTGACCGACATGGCGCTCGGCGACATCCTCATCGAGGTCTCGAACGTGGCCAAGCATTTCGGCGAGGGCGAAACCCGCGTCGATGCCCTGCGCGCGGTCGATCTGACCGTGCGGGCCGGCGAGGTGATCGCGCTGCTCGGTCCGTCCGGTTCGGGCAAGACGACGCTGCTCAACATCATTGGCTGCATCCTCGCCCCATCGGCGGGACGGGTGGTGCTGGACGGCGAGCCGGTCTTCGACGGCAAATGGCTACGGCGCGACCTGAGGCGTCTCAGGCTCGACAAGATCGGCTTCATCTTCCAGAGTCACAACCTGCTGCCCTTCCTGACGGCGCAGGAGAATGTCGCGGTCGTGCTCGATCTTACCGGTCTGCCCGCCGAGGAAGGCCGGACGCGGGCGCGTGAACTGCTGGACTATCTGGAGGTCGGCCATCGCGCGATGGTCAAGCCGGCGCTGCTGTCGGGTGGCGAAGCGCAGCGCGTGGCGATTGCCCGCGCGCTGGCCAACCGCCCCCGCATCATCCTTGCCGACGAACCCACTGCCGCGCTCGCCGGCGCGCGCGCCGGGCTGGTGATGGACCTCATGCGCAAGCTCGCGGCCGAGCAGGAAGCCTGCATCGTGACCGTCACCCATGACGAGAAGATCTTCGACCGCTTCGACCGCCTGATCCACCTGCGCGACGGCCATCTGGTTAGCGCGTGATGGTCAGGAGTCAGGAGGCAGACATGACCCAAGCCCTCACACGCCGATCCTCGCCACCGTCATGCCTGCGGCGGATCGGATGTCGCACGACAGTGGCCGATACCACGCGACCTTGAAAAGGTGTAACCAAGATGCAACCGACATCCTATTCCAGAGCCCAGATCATCCTGCACTGGACGATTGCGGCCCTCGTCTTTTTCCAGATCCTCATGCATGACGGCATCGTCAAGGTATGGGACGGGCGGATGGACGGCATGCTGCCGAACCAGCCGACGATCAATCCTCATGCCGTTGCCGGCGCGCTGATCCTCGTTCTCGTTCTGTGGCGGCTGGTGCTGCGCCGCCGGCGCGGCGTTCCGGGCCTGCCGGAAGGCGAGCACCCGGCCCTGAAAGTTCTGGCCACGGGCATGCATGCGGCTCTCAACCTCCTGCTGATCCTGATGGCGCTTTCCGGCATGGCGGCGTGGATTTCCGGCGTCGAGGCGATCGGCGAAGGCCATTCCATCGCGCGGCTGGCGCTGGTTCCGCTGGTCCTCCTGCATATCCTCGCCGCACTTTACCATCATTTCTGGCTCAAGACCGATGTGCTGCGGCGCATGTTTGGCCGGGCCTGAGGCGGGGTCCGTTCCGCGCGCCGCAACCCGCAACCCATGGCAGGCCGGGCCACGCCCGCCCGGCCGCTCCCCAAACCCCGAACTCCGGAGGCAGACATGACGAGAAGACCGCGCAGCCAGACCGTTGCCGCCGCCGTCGCGGTGATCTTCGGCCTGCTGACCATCGTTTCGGGCGGCAGGGCGCTGTTCGGCGGCGTCGATATGGGCGCAGTGGTGCCATTCGTGCTGTGGTTCAACTTCGTCGCGGGATTTGCCTATGTCCTGGCCGGGATCGGCCTGTTGCGCGGCGCAGGGTGGGCGCCGCTGCTGTCGCTGGCCATCGCCACGGCCACGGTGGCCGTCTTCGCCGCCTTCCTGTGGCATGTCGGTGCCGGCGGCGCATGGGAGGCACGCACCATGGGCGCGATGATCCTGCGCAGCGCCATCTGGATAGCCATCGCGGCCTTTGCATTTCGGTGCCATAAGCCATCCGATTGATCCACTCACCCAGCCAGCGATGGCGGCTGCCAGCCGCGACCTCGCCAGCCAGGAACCTGACATGAAGCGATTTCCAACTATTGACCTGTCACTGACCCTTTCGCTCGTTACCGTGCTCGGCATGGCAATGGCGGCGGCCGGCAGGTGGCTACCAAGCGGAGCTTTCGACGCTCTGGAGCTGCCGGGACTGGTGCTGGTCTATCTGGCTGGCGGCCTGCCGACCGGCTGGCGCGCGCTGTCGGAGCTGTGGCGCGCGCGCGTGCTTGACATCGACCTGTTGATGATCGTCGCGGCAATCGCCGCCGCAATCGTCGGCGCCCCGTTCGAGGGTGCGGTGCTGCTGACGCTGTTCAGCATCTCGACCACGCTGGAGGAACGCGCGCTTGGCCGGGCCCGCCGCGCCATCGAGGCCTTGATGGCGCTGCGCCCCGAGACCGCCTTGCGCAAGACCGCGGGCGGCGATGTCGAGGAAGTTCCCGCCGAGGTGCTGACCGTCGGCGATGTAGTGGTGCTGCGCCCCGGCGCCCGGGTGCCCAGTGATGGCGTGGTCGTCACCGGGCGCGGCGGCATCGACGAGGCCAATATCACCGGCGAATCCATGCCCGTGTCGAAAGAGGCCGGTGCGCAGGTGTTCGAGGCCACGATCAACCTCGACGGCGTGCTGGAGGTCGAGGTCACGCGCAGCGTCAGCGACAGCACCATCGCCCGCATGATCCGTCTGGTGACCGAGGCACAGGCCGCCCGCGCGCCCTCCGAACGGTTCAGCGAATGGTTCGGCCAGCGCTACACGGTCGCGGTGCTGGCGGGTGCGGTGATCGCCTTTGCCACGTTCTGGTGGCTGGGCGGCGACTGGGAACTGGCGCTTTACCGCGCCGCCACGCTGCTGGTCGCCGCCAGCCCCTGCGCCATCGTCATTTCCGTCCCCGCCGCGATCCTGTCGGCCCTTTCGGCGGCGGCGCGGGGCGGTGTTCTGTTTAAGGGCGGCGGCGCGCTGGAGACGCTGGCCGAGGTCGATATCTTCGCCTTCGACAAGACCGGCACCCTGACCACCGGCCGCGCCGAGGTGACGGAAATCGTCGCGCTGGATGGCGACGAGGCCGGGTTCCTGTCGCTGCTGGCGGGGCTGGAGGCGCATTCCGAGCATCATATCGCGGCCGCGATCCGCCGTGAGGTCGCCAGCCGCGGGCTTGATCCGGCGCAGGTGGCCGATGTGAACGCCCGGCCAGGCATCGGCATCGAAGGGTCCGATGCACTTGGCCCGATTTGGGCGGGCAATGCCTATCTTGCCGAGGACATGAAGGCCGCAACGGATCACCCCGCGTTGCAGCCGCTGGCGGATGGCACCAATACGGTCGTCTATCTGGGTCGCGGCGCCACCGTGCTGGGCGCCGTCAGCGTGGCGGATGAGGCACGGGCCAGTTCCGCCGGGGCGATCGCGGCCCTGCGCGACAGTGGTGTCCGCCGCATCGTCATGATGACCGGGGATCGCAGGCCGGTGGCGCTGCGCATCGGCGCTAGCCTTGGGCTGGAACCGGACGAGATCCATGCCGGGATGCTGCCGCAGGACAAGGTGCGTGAAGTCGGCGAACTGGCCGCAACCGGCCGCATCGCCTTTGTCGGCGATGGCGTGAACGACGCCGCGGCGCTGGCCCGCGCCGATGTCGGCATCGCCATGGGCGCGGCCGGGTCCGAGGTGGCGCTTCAGGCCGCCGATGTGGCGCTGCTGTCCGAGGATATGGAGCGGCTTGCGGACGCGCACCGCCTGTCGCGCCGAACGTCAAGGGTGATCCGGCAGAACCTGACCTTCGCCATCGGCGCCATGGTGGTTCTGGTCATCGGCGGGCTGTTCTTCGATCTGCCGTTGCCGCTGGTGGTGATTGGTCATGAAGGCGGCACCGTGCTGGTGGTGCTGAACGGGCTGCGGTTGCTGTCGGACCCGATCCGCCGGCTGAAGGCGTCTGTTGCCGGACAGGCGCTGACGGGTGTCGCGCAGCCCACCTGACCCGTGGGGATGCGCTCACCCCCGAAAGGCGCGCAGATGCGGAAACGCGCCCTTTTCCAGATATGCTTCCTCCTCGGGCGTCGATCTGCGACCAAGGATGGCGTTGCGGTGCGGGTGGCGGCCAAAGCTGGCGATGATGCGGCGCACCTGCCCCGCTTGATCGACGAGCGAGGCATAGAGCGGCCGCAACGGCGTCGGCGCACGGGCGGCAATGTCACGGCGCAGGGCGGTCAGCCGATCAATGCGGGCCAGATGGTCCGACCCCTCTGCATGGCCCAGGGGCTGGGTGAAAGCGATCTGGAACCACGGCAGGCCAAGTGCCGCCCAGTCTCCTTTTTCCAACCCTTCCAGCGCCTGCGCCAGGGCCGCCGGGTCTTGCGCCCAGGCCCGCTTGCTGCCCCGCCACAGCGAGCGCGGGAACTGGTCCAGCACCACGATCAGCGCCAGCCGGCCCCTGGGCGTCCCGGCCCAATGATCCAGCGCCCTCGCCGCGCCGCGTTCGGTCAGCGGGCCAAAGCGCGCCGCAATCGCACCGTCCGCGCCGCCATGCATCCGCCAGCGCCACAGCTCGGCATGGCGGTCAGGGTCGATATCCAGCGCGCGGCCCTCGGGGAACCAGAAATCCAGAACCTCGCCGATCTGTCTGGCATCATTGCTATCGGTCATGTCATCCCCCATGAAAACGCCCCCGCGCCATGGACACGGGAGCGGAATTGTCGATGAGGCCCAAGCGCCTAGGCGGTCGCGGGCACCGCTGCCTGCGCAGGCCGGCGTCCGCCGGGACCGCGCGGGACGCGCAGCAGGCGCATGGCGTTGGCGATCACCACCAGCACCGAAAGCTGGTGGATCAGCATGCCCTCGGCCATATGCACATCGCCGCTGAACACGCCAAACAGCAGCCCGGCCACGGTCAGCAGCGCAATGACGAGGTTCTGGCGCATATTGCTCAGCGTCGCGCGGGAAATCGCCATCGCCTCGGGCAGTTTCTCCAGATCGTCGGCCATCATCGCAATGTCGGCGGTCTCGATCGCCCCGTCCGAGCCCGCGGCCCCCATGGCGATCGAGGTATCAGCGGCAGCCAGCGCTGGGGCGTCGTTAATGCCGTCGCCGATCATGGCGACATGGCGGCCCTCGGCCTGAAAGCGGCGGATCAGGTCAAGCTTGTCCTCGGGCAGCAGCCCGGCATGAACCTCGTCGATGCCGATTTCCGCAGCGATGGCGTGGGCGGCCTGCGGCTGGTCGCCGGTCAGCATGGCGATGCGCCCGACCCCGATGTCGCGCAGCCGGGCAATTGCGCCCTTGGCCGAGGGGCGGGGCTGGTCGGACAGGCCAAAGATGCCCGCGATGCGCCCGTCCAGCGCCACGATGATCGGCGTGCGCCCGCGCCCCAAAACCCCGGACAGCGCGGTCTCGGCCTCGGGGTCGAACGCGATGCCCAGCCTGTCGAACAGCCGCCGGTTGCCGGCCGCGACCTGCCGGCCCGCGTGGTTCACCACAAGGCCCATGCCGGCCACTTCCTCGACCGCTTCCGGCGCGGGAATGTCACCCTCGGCACGACCAGCGGCCACGACGGGCCGACCCAAGGGGTGATCCGAGCCGGATTCGGCGATGGCGGTCCAGTGCAGCAACTCGGCGCGGTCCATACCCGCCAGCGGCAGCACCTCGACCAGACTCGGGCGGCCCTCGGTGAGCGTCCCGGTCTTGTCCAGCGCCAGCATGTCGATGCGGCCCGCGCTTTCCAGATGCTGCCCGCCCTTGATCAGGATCCCCGACCGCGCCGCCCGCCCGATACCGGCGACGATGGAGACCGGCGTCGAGATCACCAGCGCGCCGGGGCAGGCCACGACCAGCAGCGTCAGCGCGAGGCGAATGTCCTGCGTCACCGCCCAGGCACCCAGCGCCAGCACCATGATGCCGGGCGTATACCATTGCGCGAAACGCTCGATCATGCGCTGGCTGGGGGCGCGTTCCTCCTGCGCCTCTTCGACGCGGCGGATGATCCGGGCCAGCGTGGTATCGGCGCCGATGCCGGTGGCGCGGATGCGCAGCACGCCATTTTCCGCGATGGTGCCGGCATGGACGTGGGAGCCGGGGGCTTTCTCGGCCGGGATCGGCTCGCCGGTGATGGCGGCCTCGGACACGGCGGCGTTGCCGTCGATCACCTCGCCATCGACGGGGATGCGGTTTCCGGCGCGCACCAGCACGACCTCATTCGGCTGGACAGCACTGGCGGCGATCTCGACCGGCTGGCCGTCGCGGATCACGGTGGCGATCTCGGGCGCGGCCTTCAGCAGATCGGCCAGCGCGCCACGGGTCTGGCGGAGCGTCCGCGCCTCAAGCCAGGCGCCGAAGCTGAACAGGAACGTAACGGCGGCGGATTCCCAATATTCGCCGATGAACAGCGCGCCGATAGCCGCAACGGTCACCAGCAGTTCAATCGAGAAATGGCGAATGCGCAGCGCGTGGAACGCCCGCCAGGCGATGTCAGAGCCGGCGACAAAGGCCGCCGCCAGCATGGATGCCGCCCAGAGCCCACGCAGGCCGAACCCGTAAAGGGCGATCAGGCCCAGCACGATCAGGCTGCCGCTGATGATGGTCAGCCACTTCCTGCGGCTGGCCGGCTGGCGAAGGATTGTCAGGATAGGGGTCAACATGCGGGGCCTCATGATGTGAAGGCCCGGCCGCGCGGGCAGGCACGGCCGGACTGGAAGGGATCGGTCAGAATGCGGCGGGGCGGGCCTCGTAGCCGGTGGATTTCACCACCGAGACAAGGGCCTCGACCGGGGCGGATGCGGGGTCATGCTCGACCTCGATGCGGCCGGTGTTGAAATGCACCTTGGCGGCGGTCACGCCGGGAGTTGCCGCCAGCGCCTTTTCGATCTTGGTGACGCAGGAGGGGCAGGAAAATTCGTCGCTGCGCAGGATGGTCTTGGTCATGGCTGGTTCCTTTCATGTCGCCGTCCGGTGGGGCGGTCATTGCTTGTGACCTCAAGATATGCTGTTCTTTCAGGATCAGGAGTGGCAATTTCGACAAGGGATCATTGCATGAATGCACAGGCGCAGGATTGGGACGATCTGCGGTTGTTTCTGGCCGTGGCGCGGGCGGGGTCGCTTTCAGGAGCGGCGCGCAGCCTTGGCGTTACCCATTCCACCGTCTTTCGCCGCATCGGCGCGTTCGAGGCGCGGTTGCGGGTGCGGCTGTTCGACCGGCTGCCCGGCGGCTATGCTCTGACCCAGGCTGGCGAGGAGATGCGCGATTCCGTCATCCGCATCGAGGAAGAAATCACCGCGCTGGCGCTGAAGGTTACCGGACAGGACCAGCGGCCCACTGGGACGATCCGCATCACCACGACCGACCTGCTGGCGGTGGGTGTGCTGCCCCGCCATGTCGCCGCCTTCCGCGCCGAATGGCCCGAGATCGAGATCGAGGTGGTGGTGGCGGATAGGGTGCTGGACCTGACCCGGCGCGAGGCGGACGTGGCCCTGCGCATCGGCAATCCGGGACAGGAGACGCTGATCGGGCGGCGGGTCGGGCGGTTGGCCTTTGCCGCCTATACCGCGGCGGACCGGCCGCTGGGCGATCCTGCCGAGGGTGACTGGATCGGATACGGCTCTGCGCATGGCCCGCTCAGCCGCAATCTGGCCCGCTGGTGGCCGGATGCGCGACAAGTTTACCGGACAAACTCGATCATCGCCGCCCATGCCGGTGCGAAGGCGGGGATCGGACTCGCTGCCTTGCCTTGCGTGATCGCTGATTGCGACCCCAGCCTGATCCGCGCCGCCGCGCTGCCCGAGGACTTCATGCTGGACCTGTGGTTGCTGATTCACGAGGATCTGCGCCAGACCGCGCGCATCCGCCTGTTTCTGGACTTCATGGCGACGGCCCTGACGGCCGATGCCGACCTGCTGGAGGGGCGCTGCCCGTGCAAGACAAGGCCGGCGCAGGCGTGAAGCCCGCGCCGGCCCATGCCTGCGCGCATGGCGTCAGTCGATCATCTGCCAGCCCGGATGCTCGAAATGCTCGCCATAGGCGTTCAACGCCTGAACGATCGTCACCGCGCCAGTCTCGACCTCGCCGGCCTCCAATGCCGAGATGCCGGTCATCACCTCACCAAGGACGATATGGAACTGCTCGTCTACCTCGGGTTCCAGCACACAGTTCTCGACCATGAAATCAACCTGCTTCTGGACATCGGCAGCGACCCCATTCGCGGCATCGGCAGGCAGGGTGCCGTTGTGGATCGCGTCCAGGTTCGCGGCCATGGTTCCGTGAATCGCGGTCATGCCGGTGATCATGTTCTGATCGCCCTGCCATTTGGCGCCATCGTTCAGCGTGATCTCGATAGCCCCCGCGCCATGGCTGTCATGATCATGGGATTGCGCGGCGGCAATGCCAGCTGACCCCAGCGCGAGGGCGAGAGCGACAGCGACGGTGGTGAAAGATTTTACAGTCCGCATAGTGATCTCCTGTATCTGCCAAGTGGTTCTGGCCGCGGCGGGCATCGACAGACGCCGCCGGGCTTGGGATAGACATAGGCTGTCCGTTTTCGCACGAGAATTGACGAAACCTGCAAAGACCTATTGCACGAATGGACAGACCTCAGGCACGAACCAGACCCTCTCGGCCTGCCGCCGATACCATCGGGCTGTCGAACAGCGCCCCGACGGCATGGGGCCGGATGCCGTCTGCCTCGCGCATCAGAAACAGCGCATCGAGGGAAAGGTGTGCGGCGAGTTCGCCGCCAGCCTGCGGACCCAGCACCATCAGCGCGGTTGCCCAGGCATCAGCCTCGGCACAGCTGCCCGTGACGACCGTGACCGAGGCCGGCGACGACCGCAGCGGGCCGCCCGTCGCCGGGTCCATCGTATGCGACAGGCGCTGGCCCTGAACGGTGACATGATGCCGGTAATCGCCCGAGGTGGCGACGGCGGCATCTTGCAGCATCAGGACCGAATGGGGCGCGCGGCGTTCGGGATCGGGCGCCTCGACGGCGACGGTCCAGGGCATGCCGTCGGGCCGCAGCCCGGAGGCTCGCATCTCGCCGTCGATGCCAACAAGGAACCCGGTGATGCCGAAGCCCCGTAACATTTCGGCCAACCTGTCGACGCCGTAGCCCTTGGCGATGCCGTTCAGGTCGAGCGTGATGGGTGCATGTTTCCTGACCAACCCGGCCGCGCGGTCGATCTCCAGCACCTCATGCGCGGGCGGGCGCGTGGTTACCATGGCCCAGCGGATGGCTTCAGCGCTGGCTTCCTCGGGGCCAAAACCCCAGGCGCGCACCGCATCGCCCATGCCGATATCGAACGCACCGCCCGATGCCGCACAGATCCGCAGCCCGAGGTTCAGCACCTCGGCCAAGCCGGCAGGAACGGCCACCCAGGCGCCAGTGGGCGCCCGGTTCAGGCGCATCAGGTCGCTGTCGGGTTGCCATGTCGACATTGCGGCATCAACCTCCGCCACGGTCGCTTGCAGGGCAGCCTGCACCGGGGCGGGGTCCAGCCCGGCATCGGCGTGGAAACGCGCCGACCAGCGAGTGCCCATGGTCGGGCCGTTCAGCGCGTGGCGGCCCGGGTCAGTAGATATCTTCGGCATAGCGCCCCTCCGCTTTCAGCGCGAGCGGGGTAAGACCCGTCGGCGCGAGGATGTCGGTCAGCGCCTCGGCCACGCCCGAGGCCATGTCGCGCCCGCCGCAGACCATGATGCGCGCGCCTTCGTGTACCAGCCGGATCAGTTCAGCGCTCTCGGCCCGCAGCGCGTCCTGGACATGGCGCGGCTTTGCCCCGCGCGAGTTCGCGGTGGTCAATCGCGCCAGACGGCCATCGACCTGCCAGCCGGCCAGATCGTCGCGATACAGGAAATCGCTGTCGGGGTGGCGCATCCCGAAGGCCAGATGGATGGGCCGCTTGCGGCTGTTGCCCCGGATGAAGCCCGCAAGCGGGCCGATGCCGGTGCCGGCGCCGATCAGGATCAGCGGCGAGCGTCCTGCTGCGGCATGGAAAGCCGGATTGTGCCGGACGAAGGCGCGGATCGCCTGGCCCGGCTTCAGCGCCAGAAGCTGACCCGAGCAGAGGCCGCCGGGATGCTTGCGCACCACGATCTCGACGAACCCGTCGCGCCGTCCGGAGGCCAGCGAGTAGAAGCGCGGCAGATCCGCACCCTCGGGCAGAACGCCGAGGAGATCACCGGCCTGAAACCGGCCAAACCCCCGACCTGTCAGCCGTTGCAAAAACGTTGCCTCGGGTAGGGCAAAGCGCAGGATCGTGGTCGGCGCCTGCACCTCCGCCCCGTAATCACGGCGCGAGATCAGGGTGAGCCGCCCCGTCACAGGCGGGGTTGGCACATGTTCGAGCGTAAGCTCGATCCCCAGCGCCGCCCCCAGGGCGCGGCCCCAGCGGGCGAAATCCTGCGGCGACTGGCGATCGACCGTGTCGAAGGGCATCAATTGCGCCCAGCCTTTGGCAGCAGCCCGACTCCCGACTTCATCGGCGAACGCGCAGAACGCGGGAAAGGTGCGATCGCCGAAACCAAGCACGGCAAGCGGGGCCTCAGGGACAGATTCCAGCGCCGCGAGGCGTTCAATGAACCCCTTCGCCGTGGCGGGAGCCTGTCCCTCGCCCCAGGTGGCGGCGAGAATGACGAACCGTTCGGCCTGCGGATAGCGCGCCGGCTCGAAACCGGACATTGGCGCGACATGAACATGCTGGCCCGCCGTGGTCAGCGCATGTTGGAGCGTCGCAGCGAAACCCCAGGTGCTGCCGCCGTCCGAGCCCACCAGCAAGATGGTCGCAGCGCCGTTTGCAGGATGATTGCCACGGAGACGCGGCCTTGACCGCCGCCCCGCGAACCAGAGCACAAGACCACTCACCCCCATTGCCGGCACGCCGAGCGCCAGCACACCCAGCACGAGGCCGAGAGATGCGGCCCCCTGCCCGGTATGCAGCATGTAGATGGTTTCAGATATCTGTTCCCACATCGTCAGCTCGGCCCAGGCCAGAAGCTCACCCGTCCCCTGATCGAGATAGCCGGTGCCGCGATCCGTCTTCAGAGTGAAGGCGTCCGTGGCGTCGCCAGGATAGGGAAAGCTCAGCTCGCGCAACTCCGTGACAGCAATCACGGAGAGCGGCTCCATCGCAGCAAGCGAGACCCCAGTGCTTCCGCTGACCTCAGTCGGAAAGGTCGGCGGTGCGGCTCCATCCGGCAGAAGATCGAAGGTCGAGGCGGCCATCCACAGTGCAGTCGCTGAGGACAAAACCAGCCCCGCGACCGCCACGCGGGCGATCCCGGTATGGATGCGGCTCGACGCCGGCCCGCGCAAAGGGGCGAACCAGCGCCGCCAGCCGCCCATGCGCCGCGCGACCAGCATCGCGCCGGAGACCGACAGGATCAGCATCGCCACGGCGCCAATGGCCATGGCGATACGACCGGCATCGCCCAGGAACAGCGAACGGTGAAGGTTGGTCAACCAGCGTTTGACCGGATCGGGATCGGCGCTGGCGACGCCCTTGCCGGTCGCCGGGTCGATTACCGCCGCGCCGGGCGTGCCGTCGTCGAACCAGAACGCGGTGATCCGGCCCGACGGCGCGCGCCGGATCTGCTCCACCCCCGGATAGGCAGCCAGGATACGTCCTGCGAGATCGGCGACGGTCAGCCCGGCCTCGGCCTGCGGCGTGGAAAGCCGCTCGGCCGCGGGAAAGACCGAGAGCGCCGCGCCGCTCAACGCAAGGGCCATGACGAGAATGAGGGCCAGCAGACCCGGCCAGCGATGCAGCGTGCGGATCATGGCGTTGCCTCACATGTCGTAGCGGAGGCTGGCGACATACCTGCGGCCGGGCGCAGGCTTTCCCGCTCCTGCCGTCGTCAGCGGCACGGCGATGTCCTTCGGGCTGTCGCGCATGTCCTCGACGGCGGCGTCGACATGCAGCGTATAGCCCGCATCGAACAGCGCATCGGCAAGGTCGAGGGTGATTTCGAGTGACCGGCCCGCGCCGACACTGGCGCCGGTGATGCCGTCGACCTGCGCCAGGTCGCCGCCGGTGGCGCGATACCAGTCGCTGAGATGTTCGTAATACTTCGACTTGCCGCCGGCCATCCACAGGGTTCCGGCATACGCCCCCTGCGCATCCGTGACGTAGAGGACGAGATAGGCACCATCGCCACCGTACGTGTTCAGGGTGGTGGTGAGGGTAACCGGCCGGGCCATGGCAAGGCTGGGCGCCACCAAGGTCGAAGTCAGCGCGAGTGCTGCAAGGATGGATTTCATGACTCTGCTCTCTTCTGCCTGATATATCAGTTCACCCGCACAACGGGCGGGGTGCCGTTCTGGAACAGCGGATTGGAGGGGGGTGCCGACGGAGCGACGGTGGGTGCATTGCCGCGATCCCGCTCGGGGATCTGCTGGCCATCCCTGTGGCGCAATTTGACGACCTGCAACGTCGCGGGATCCAGTTTGGCCTTGATGCGACGGCCCTGGGCATCGCGTCCCTTGACCTCCCAGCAGCCGTCGTCCGCCTCGATCTTCTCAACATGCCAACCGAGGCCGGTTGCCGCCTGCATTACCGCTTCGCGTGGTTGCCAGGCCCCGTGCCCCACATGGCAGTCGTCACCTGCCATCGCCCCCGCCGCAGGCAATACCGCGAGAGCGGCTACGGCGATCAATAGAGTTTTCATGGTTCGAATGTCCTTTACGATCATCTCGGGGGCACTTTCCCGGCTATGGCCGAGGCGAACGCCCGTGTGGAAAGAGGTCCACCTCAATGATGAGGTGGACCCTTGCGGCCATCAGTTGCGCTTCTCGGGCTTGGTGCCGTCGCTCCAGCGTTTGACCTTGCCGTCGATCACCTCGAGCGTTCCGGGATCGACGGTCATCTTCAGGCTGTTGCCGCCCTGGTCGATGACGTTCAGTTCGTAGCAGCCGTCGTCGAGTTCCATTTTCGAGATGGTCCAACCGAACTCGTCGGTCACTTGAATGAGAGCGTCCCACGATTGCATGTTCTCGGTCGGCACGTTGCATTTCTCACCAGCGAACGCGGCCCCGGCGGGGATCGCGAGCGCCAATGCGGTGGCGGTCAGGATGGTTTTCATGGCTATGCTCCTCAGCCTTGGTTGCCTGATGAAACCAATCTGGAGGGGGCGGCTGACGTGATCCTGATCGCCGCGGAAAACCTGCGTCAGCTTCTCGTCAGCCTGCCGCGACGAACCGCAGCGATTACACAAAACAAACAGGCCCCGCCAAACAGGCGGGGCCCGAACAGCAGCGGGAATGCGTAACGATCAGGTCACGTCATTTGTGCCGGGAGGGCGCTTTCGGCCCGTGACCATGGCACGGGGCAGGTTCTCCCGATGGCGCCATGAGGTGACGGCCACACCCCCAACATGCAAGGCCACGAGAACCAGAGCCATGTTGGCCAGCATTTCATGCACCTCCTTCAAGGTCTTGTCCCCTCTGACTTCCCGGTTTCCGTGCTCGCCCGCAACCGTCACGGCCCGGCCTTCCTCGATCGATTGTTCGAGCAGCCAGCCGCTCAGCGCGGTGCCGGAAAGCGTGACCATGAGTGCCACGATCATCGCGGCGCCAGCCGGGTTGTGCCCGAGATGGCGTCGCTCGCGCCCGTGCAGCATGTCCCCGAGATAGGCCAGCGTCGCGGCGGGGCCACGCACGAATTGCGTGAAACGGGCATGGCGGCTGCCAACGAAACCCCAGATCAGGCGGAGGGCAAGCAACGCCGCCACCGCGTAACCGGCCGCCTCGTGAAGCGGCTGCACCTCGTCCGCCGCAAGCCATGCCACTGCAAAGGCGGCAACCAGACCCCAGTGAGAGCTGCGCACCAACGGATCCCAGACCAGCACCGTGCGCGTAGTATCGGCGACGTCCTGAATGGCGTCACCCTTCATCATCTCAGTCATGTTTGTGCTCTCTGCCCTCACGGGAGCGCCGATCATCTCCGTCCTTGTATTCGATCTCGATCACCTGAAGCGTGCCGGGATCGACCGTCACCTCGATGCGGCGTCCTTCCCGGTCTGTGCCTTTTATCTCGTAGCAGCCGTCGTCGATTTTTATGCGCCGCACCACCCATCCGTTTTCTTCCGCGAGCCGCACCACCGCGCTTCTTGGCTGCCAGGCTGCCAGCGGCACGGCACAGTCGTCGCCGGCAAGTGCAGCCCCGGATGGAAGGACCACGAGAAAGGTCAGAATTGTCAGCGATCTCTTCATGGACCACACTCCGTATAACGGCCACTGGATGACATTCTGCGCCGCGAACCTGACGGGATGCTGAAGCCCGGGGCGTCCCGCCATCAGCTTTGCGTCAGCCCGGGTCGCCATAATGGCCAGAGGCAAATGAGTAGGAAGATCATGCGGATCCTGCTGATCGAGGATGATACCGTTCTGGGTGCCGCCGTGCGGGACCAGATCGCTGCGGGTGGCCAGTCGGTGGATTGGGTCACGCGCCTGGACGCGGCCGGCGATGCGATGGCCGGCACCGGCTATGATCTTGTATTGCTGGACCTCATGCTGCCCGACGGACGCGGCATCACCTTCCTTCGGTCGCTGCGCACCAGCGGCGACGTGACGCCGGTGATCATCCTGACAGCGCTGGACCAGATTTCGGACCGGATCGAAGGCTTGAACGCCGGCGCCGACGACTATCTGGTGAAGCCCTTCGATCTGGCCGAGCTTTCCGCGCGCATCGGCTCGGTCGCGCGGCGCTATAGCGGCAATCCCAACCCGATCATCGTCCACGGCACGCTTGCCGTCGACCTTGCCTGCCGCAGCATCCGCCGCGACGGCCGGCCCGTGCAGCTCACCGCACGTGAATGGGCGCTGTTCGAGGCGTTCCTCACCCGCCCGGGGCAGCTTCTGTCCAAGGCACAGCTTGAGGAAAAGCTTTATGCCTTCGATACGGAGGTGGAAAGCAACACCATCGAGGTCCATGTCAGCCGGCTGCGCAAGAAGCTGGGCGCCGAGGTGATCGAGACCGAGCGCGGGTTGGGCTACCGGCTGGGTTCGCCATGACGATGCCACGCAGCCTTCAGATGCGGTTGGGGGTGTCGCTGGGTATCCTTCTGACACTTCTGTGGATCGCGGCCGCCGCCGTCACGGCGGTCATGCTGCGGCACGAGATGGACAGGATCTTCGACTCGTCGCTACAGGAAGCGGCGCAGCGCCTGCTGCCGCTGGCCGCTGTCGAGATCGTCGGACGTGAGGAGGAAGGTGTGACGCAGCACCTTGCCGACCTGCGCGACCACGACGAATTCCTCACCTATATCGTGCGCGATGACGAAGGGCGAATTCTTCTGCAATCGCATGAGGCCGATCCCGCCATCTTCCCTGAATGGGACGGGCCGGGCTTTCGCACGACCGCAACCCATCGCCTGTATGGCGAGGACGCCCTGCAAGGCACGATCCGCCTCACGGTCGCCGAGCCGCTTGCCCATCGCGCGGCGGCGGCACGCGATGTCTGGGCGGGCCTGGGGTTGCCGCTGCTGGTATTCATCCCTGCCGCACTGTTGGCGATCGTATTGACTGTCCGCTCGGGTCTGGCCCCGTTGCGCCGCTATCGCGACCGGCTGGCCGCGCGTTCGCCGCGCGACCTCGCCCCCGTCGCCTGCGACGATCTTCCCGTCGAGGCCGCCCCGGTGGGGACGGCGATCAATGTGCTTCTGGCGCAACTCAAATCCACATTCGAGGCCGAACGCACCTTCGCCGCCAACGCAGCGCATGAATTGCGAACACCGCTGGCAGGCGCAATCGCGCAGGCCCAGCGGATACAGGTGGAAACGAAAGATACCGGTGCCGGCCACAGGGCTGCCGAGATCGAGGCCTCGTTGAAGCGGCTGGCCCGGACCGCGGAACGGCTTCTGCAACTGGCCCGAGCAGAAGGCGGGCGGTTGCGGCTCGATCATCTATCCGATCTTCGCATCACCGCCCGTCTGGTCGTGGACGATATCGAGAGGACAGCGCCGAACCGGATCGCGCTCGCCCTGCCGGAGCACCCGGTAATGTCCGACCTCGACCCCGATGCGTTTGGCATCATCGGCCGCAACCTCATTGAGAACGCCCTGCGGCACGGCGCATCCGACAAACCAATCACGGTAAGCCTCAGCGCGGACGGCACGTTCAGCGTCGCCAATGAAGGCCCCGTCGTGCCGACAGAAGCACTTGGCCGGCTGACCCGCCGTTTTGAGAGGGGGACAGCCGGAACGGAAGGCAGCGGGCTTGGCCTTGCCATCGCCGCGAGCATTGCCGATCGGATTTCGTCAAAGCTCACCTTGCAATCGCCAAGGCCGGAAAGCTCGTCCGGCTTTGAGGCGATCGTGGTTCTGCCGATAGCTTCACGGACGCTGAGCGAAGCTGCCAGCGCCCGATAGTCGCAACCATCGGACCGACCTTTGGCCGGCCGTTCGCGGCCCGGCTGGATGCTTGCCTAACATGACTGAGGTGCCTTGGTGAGTTGAGAATGAGGTTGCCTGGAGGGTTGATACTAGTGAGTGATTACTTCTATTATGTGTCGATATGATTTTTGACCTCACGAAAGGTGCCGTGATACATTATGCGTGTTCGGATCCTCCTGCTGGTCCTTCTCGTGACACCTTGGCTGGGCGCTGGGTGCGCATCTCGACCAGGTGAGAGTGTCCTTGTGCCGGGTCCAAGTCTGCCGGGAGCAGATGTCGTGACCCTGTATGCAGTGAGAACGGCGGTGCAAAATTAGTCCACGGTAGCGGCTGGATTGTCCTGCTGCGGGCGGCTTAAAAGTCGTCCACCTATTTTCCTTCTGCAATTTGTGCGGGAGGGACGAGGGATCTACACCGTGGACTTATATTTGAAGGTTCGTCTGGCTTGCGATGGCGGCATGAGCCAGCGCGAAGCAGCCAGGCATTTCGGCATCTCGCGCGATACGGTTCGCAAGATGATGGCGTATTCTGTTCCGCCGGGCTATCGGCGGCAGGCGCCGGTGCGACGCCCGAAGCTGGACGCGTTCATCGCGATCATTGATCGGTGGCTTGACGAGGACCGGGCGGTCCCGCGCAAGCAGCGTCATACGGCCAAACGCGTTTTTGATCGCCTTCGTGACGAACATGGGTTTGCCGGCGGCTACACGATCATCAAGGACTACATGCGCGAGCGGGACCGGCGCGGTCAGGAAGTATTTGTGTCGCTGGCCCATCCTGCCGGACATGGACAGGCCGATTTCGGGGAGGCTGTGGTTATCATCGGCGGGGTGGAACAGAAGGCGCACTTTTTCGTGCTCGATCTGCCCCACAGCGACGCCTGCTATGTCCGGGCTTATCCGGCAGCTGTGGCTGAAGCATGGGTGGACGGCCATATCCACGCGTTCGCCTTTCTGGGCGCAGTGCCGCAATCGATCGTCTACGACAACGACCGCTGCCTGGTGGCAAAAATTCTTCCTGACGGCACGCGCAAGCGGGCAACGCTGTTCAGCGGGTTTTTGTCCCACTACCTGATCCGGGACCGTTATGGCCGCCCCGGCAAGGGCAATGACAAGGGCAGTGTTGAAGGACTTGTGGGCTATGCCCGCCGCAACTTCATGGTGCCGATCCCCCGGTTTGCAACCTGGGACGCGTTCAACCTGTGGCTCGAGGAGCAGTGCCGCAGGCGCCAGGGCGATCGGCTACGCGGGGAGAGCGAGACGATCGGCGAACGGCTGCAACGCGATCTGGCGGCGATGCGGCCGCTGCCGGCATCGCCCTTCGAGGCCTGCGACCAGGCCAGCGGCCGGGTCTCCTCCCAGGCGCTGGTGCGCTACAGAACCAACGACTATTCCGTCCCTGTTGCCTATGGCCATCAGGACGCCTGGATCCGTGGCTATGTCGATGAGGTGGTGATCGGCTGCGGCGGGGAGACCATCGCCCGTCATCCGCGCAGTTATGGGCGCGAAGACATCGTCTTTGACCCACTGCATTACCTGCCGCTGATCGAGCACAAGATCAATGCGCTCGACCAGGCGGCCCCGCTCCAGGGCTGGGAACTTCCCGAGGCGTTCGCCACACTGCGTCGCCTGATGGAAGCGCGGATGGGCAAGCAGGGCCGGCGCGCCTATGTGCAAGTGTTGCGTCTTCTGGAAAGCTTCGATCTGGCCGACCTGCATGCGGCCATAAAGCAGGCGCTGCACCTGGGCGCCATAAGCTTCGATGCCATCAAGCATCTCGTCCTGTGCCGGGCCGAACGCCGACCACCCAGGCTCGACCTTGCCATCTACCCCTATCTGCCCAGAGCCAGTGTCGAGACGACCTCGGCCAAGGCCTATATGGGTCTGCTGGACCGCGAGGAGGAACTGGCATGAGCAGCGATGCTCCCGAACTCCTGCTTGCCAGCCACCTCAAAGCGCTCAAGCTGCCGACCTTCCTGCGCGAGCACCACAAGCTTGCCCGCCAATGCGCGCTCGAGGACGTGGATCATGTCCGCTATCTTGCCCGACTTGTCGAACTCGAACTGATCGACCGGGAACGGCGCATGGTCGAGCGTCGCATCAAGGCCGCCCGGTTCCCGGCCGCCAAAAGCCTCGACAGCTTCGAGTTTGCCGCCATCCCCAAGCTCAACAAGATGCTGGTGCTGGAACTGGCGCGCTGCGAATGGATCGAAAGGCGCGAGAATGTTATCGCGCTCGGACCCAGTGGCACGGGCAAGACCCATGTTGCGATCGGTCTTGGCCTGGCAGCCTGCCAGAGGGGATTGTCCGTCGGCTTTACCACCGCAGCCGCCCTGGTCAGCGAGATGATGGAGGCGCGCGACGAACGTCGCCTTCTGCGCTTCCAGAAGCAGATGGCTGGCTACAAGCTGCTCATCATCGACGAACTGGGCTTCGTGCCGCTGTCCAAGACCGGGGCCGAGTTGCTGTTCGAGTTGATCTCGCAGCGTTACGAGCGCGGCTCCACCCTGATCACCAGCAATCTGCCTTTCGACGAATGGACCGAATCCGGAAGCATGACGGAACAAAGGTCAATCGTAGCAGGCGTTGCGTGGATCGGCCCTGTAAAGCCCTTCTTCAAGAGTTTTGGAAGCAGACCGCTGTGGTCGATATGGGCGTGCGTGAGAATGACTGCGTCCACCGTGGCGGGGTCGAACGGGAACTCGCCATAGTTCAGCGCCTTCTCCGACTTCGAGCCCTGAAACATTCCGCAGTCGATGAGAAGCCGCCGGTCGCCCACCTCAAGCTCGTAACAGGAGCCGGTCACGCCATGCGCGGCGCCGTGGAAGCTCAGCGTTAGTTCCATGTCAGTTTCCCGCCTTTGCTTCAGTCGTGGGAGGCCAGTTCCAGTCCCGGATCTGTGGCATGTCCTCGCCGTGCTCGCGGATATAGCGAGAATGCTCCTCGAGAGAATGCTCGCAGGTATCGATCACCCGGTTGCCGTCGGCGCCAAGGTCCTTCAGACGCCTCACCGCGGCCATTGCCAGATGGAAGCGGTCGATCTCGTTCATGACCGCCATGTCAAAGGGCGTGGTCGTGGTGCCTTCCTCCTGAAAGCCGTGAACGTGGAAGTTGTGGTGATTGGTCCGCTTATAGGTCAGTCGGTGAATGAGGTAGGGATAACCGTGGTAGGCGAAGATCACGGGCTTAGCCTTGGTAAAGAGCGCGTCAAATTCCTCGTCCGTGAATCCGTGCGGGTGGGTCGTGTGCGATTGCAGGGTCATCAGGTCGACGACATTGACCACTCTGATGCGAAGACCGGGCAACTCGCGGCGGAGCAGATCGACTGCCGCGAGTGTCTCCAGTGTCGGCACGTCGCCACAGCAAGCCATCACGACATCAGGCTCCTCGTCCGCCGGAGATGTGCACGCCCATTTCCAAATCCCGGCGCCCGCCTCGCAATGGCGTTCCGCCTGCTCGGCTGTGAGCCATTGCGGCTGAGGCTGCTTGCCGGCCGTGATCACGTTGATCCGGTTCCAGGTCCTCAGGCAGTGGTCGGTGACCCACAGCAGCGTGTTGGCATCCGGCGGAAAATAGAGGCGGACCGTGTCGGCCTTCTTGTTGGCGACGAAGTCGGCAAAACCGGGATCCTGGTGGCTGAAACCATTATGGTCTTGCCGCCAGACATGCGAGGTCAGGAGATAGTTCAGTGATGCGATGGGCTTGCGCCAGGGCAGTTCCGCGGTGACCTTCAGCCACTTGGCGTGCTGATTGACCATGGAATCGACGATGTGAATGAAAGCTTCGTAGCAGGAGAACAGGCCGTGCCGCCCGGTCAGCAGATAGCCCTCCAGCCAGCCCTGGCAGAGATGTTCCGATAGAATCTCCATGACCCGGCCCTCGCGCGCCAGGTGCACATCATAGGGTTCGATCGTCTCCATCCAGACCCGATCCGTGACCTCGAAGACGGCGTCGAGCTTATTCGAGGCGGTCTCGTCCGGACCCATGAGGCGGAAATTCCTTGCCTCGGCATTGAGGCGCAAGACCTCACGCAGATAAGCTCCCATCAAGCGGGTCGCCTCGGCGATCGTCTCGCCCGGTCGGCCGATCTCGAGCGCTAAGCTCTTCCAGTCCGGCAGGACGAGGTCCTTCTTCAACACTCCGCCATTGGCATGCGGCAGCGCTCCCATCCGCTTGTCACCGTCGGGAGCAAGCAAAGCGAGTTCCGGCAGGAGGCGACCGTCGCCATCGAACAACTCCTGCGGTCGATAACTGCGCAGCCAGTCTTCGAGGATCTGGCGGTGGGCGGCATCACCCCGCGCGTTGGATACCGGGACCTGGTGCGATCGCCAGAAGTCCTCGACCTTCTTCCCGTCGACTTCCTTCGGTCCGGTCCAGCCTTTCGGGCTGCGCAGGACAATCATGGGCCAGCGCGGCCGCTCGCCGGACCAGTCTTCAGCGCGGGCCTGCAGCTGGATCTCGCGGATACTGTCCATCGCCCTGTCCAGGGTATCAGCCATGGCCCGGTGCATCGGAACAGGGTCCTGACCCTCGACGAACAGCGGCTCGTAGCCGTAGCCCCGGAAGAGATCTCGCAGTTCCGCGTTCGGCATGCGCGCCAACAGAGTGGGGTTGGCGATCTTGTAGCCGTTAAGATGCAGGATCGGCAGAACCGCGCCGTCCACCTTTGGGTTGAGGAACTTGTTGGAGTGCCAGGCTGCCGCCAGCGGTCCCGTCTCCGCCTCCCCGTCGCCGACGACACAGGCCACGATGAGGTCGGGGTTGTCGAAAGCGGCGCCGAAGGCATGGACAAGCGCGTAGCCGAGTTCGCCCCCCTCGTGGATCGAGCCCGGCGTTTCCGGCGCGACGTGGCTCGGAATGCCGCCGGGAAAGGAGAACTGCCGGAACAACCGAGCCATGCCGGCGGTGTCCGCCGTCACCTCGGGATAGATCTCGCTGTAGGTCCCCTCGAGCCAGGTGTTGGCGACCATGCCCGGTCCGCCATGGCCCGGGCCGCAGACATAGAGCACCGATACGT
>JAEZXF010000033.1 GCA_023419995.1 Pseudomonadota bacterium
GCCTCGACGCGCTGCTCGCGCGCCTTGCGCCCCGACAGGGCCGCACCGCGATCGAGACCGGCTTCGGCCCGGCGGAGATCCTCGTCAACGCCTCGCCGGTCGGCATGCGCGCGCCGGACGACTGCCCGGTGCCGGAAGACTACCTGACGCCCGGCCTCGTCGTCATGGACTGCGTCATGGAGCCCGACCCGACCCGCCTGCTTCGCCTCGCCACCGCGGCAGGCGCCTTCACGGTGAGCGGGCGGGAGATGCTCGACAGCCAGATCGACGCGGCCTGCGATTTCTTCGCCCATGTGAACGGGCGGCGGGCGGCGGAGGTCGCGTTCCCAGCCTGACCGCCGCCGCGTCGCCGCGCCTCAGTCGAGCGCGAGGATCATCTTGCCGCGGTTGGCGCCGCTCAGCACGTCGACAAGGGCCTGGGGCGCATGTTCCAGGCCCGGGCGGATATCCTCGAGGAAGCCGATCTTTCCCGACGCGACCATCGGCATCACCTCCGCCAGGAACTCGGGGAAATCCGCCTGGAAGTCGGTGACGATGAAGCCGCGCCAGGTCAGGCGCTTGACGAGGATGTCCTGAAGGAAGGGGGCGAGGTCGACGCTTTCCCCCGGCGCGTTGTATTGGGAGACCAGCCCGCAGACCGGGATCCGCGCGAAATCGTTGAGGAGCGGGCGCACCGCCTCCAGCACCTTGCCGCCGATGTTCTCGAAATAGACGTCGACGCCCCAAGGGCATGCGGAGGCGAGGCGCGCGGCGAGCCGGGGATCGCGGTGGTCCACCGCCGCGTCGAAGCCGAGCGCGTCGCGGGCGAGCGCCACCTTCCCGGCCCCACCGCAGATCGCCACCGTGCGGCATCCCGCCGCCCGCGCGAGCTGGCCGACCATCGCGCCGACCGGCCCGGTCGCGGCCCCGACGACCAGCGTCTCCTTCGCCTGCGGCCTGCCTATGTGCCGCAGCCCCGCCCAGGCCGTGAAGCCGGGGCTGCCGAGCGCGCCGAGAAAGGCGGTGAGCGGCAGCTCGTCGCCCTCGATCCGGCGCAGGCGCGCGCCGTCGACGCAGGCATGGGTCTGCCAGCCGCCGGGAGCGACCACGCGGTCGCCGGGGGCAAATCCGGGATGGCGCGACTCCATCACCTCGGCGACGGTGGAGCCGACCATCACCTCCCCCAGCCCCACCGGCGGCGCATAGGACTTCGCATCGTTCATCCGCCAGCGCATGTAGGGATCGAGCGAGAGATAGCGGTTGCGCAGCAGCACCTGCCCTTCGGCAGGGCGCAGGGACAGCGGCTCGCTCCTCAGCTCGAAATCGTCCGCCTCCGGCATCCTCGTCCCCGGACGCCGACGAAGTCTCCAGGATATGTGCATCGAATCCTCTCCAGCCTGAAACTGACTGACATATAGGTCAGTTTTCGAGGAGAACCAACCCGTCCCGCGACACGTGCCGTGCGCCGAGAATGGTCGCCGGAACACCAGAAGACCCGCCCAGCCGGCGGCGCCGGGCGCGGCGGGCATGGCATGGAATCCGAAGCGAAAGCGCGGCACGGCGGCCATGCCGCCGGCATCACCCCGGGCGGGCGAGCTTCTCGAGCAGCCGGACCTGGTCCTTCAGGCCTTCGAGGATGGGGCCGAGGTCGACCGTCGCGGACCCGTTCCTCTCCCCCGACTGCCCGATCCCGTGAACGAGCAGCGAGGTGAGGCTGCGCGCGATCTCGGTCGGCTTCATCCGGCCCGACGGCGAGTACCACAGCGCCGTCCAGTTCGACATGCCGATCATGGCGAACGCCGTGAGCTGCGGGTCCACCGGCCGGAACTCGCCGACGCGGATGCCGTCCTCGACCAGCCGCGTGTAGAGGTCGAGGATCTGCCGCCGCCCGCGGTTGTAGTTCTTGCGCAGCTCGTCGGGCACCTCGGCCTCGAGCCTGTCGAAGACCAGGAACCGGCCGCCCCCGCGCAGCCGCTGGGTGATCGAGCCCTCCACCGCCAGCACGAGCCGCTCCGTGGCGGTCAGATCCTCGCGGTCGAACAGAGCCTGCAGCTCGGATACGCGACGCTCGAACTCCTCGACGAACAGCTCGCGCAGGATCGCTTCCTTGTTGGGGAAGTAGTGATAGACGGAGGAGCGCTTGAGGGTCAGCGAATCCGCGATGTCGTTGATACTCGTCTTGCCGAAGCCGTTGGCGCAGAACAGCTCGGCCGCCTTCTCCAGCATCTTCTCGCGCACCAGCGCCTTGCGGGCGTTGGTGGCGGGCGCACGCTTCCCCGCCGCCTCGGCGTCGCGCTTCTCGCGCACGCGGCCCGTCTTGCCTTCGGCTGCGTTCGGCGTCGCGGTGGTGGTCAAGCGTGCTCAGCTCCCTTGCATTCAGACGATCTCGAGAAGGCCGGCAGCCCCCATCCCCGCCCCGACGCACATGGTCACTACCGCCATTTTCTCGCCGCGTCGAGAAGCCTCGCAAACGGCGTGGATGGCCAGGCGCGCACCGCTCATGCCGTAGGGATGGCCGACGGCGATGGCGCCGCCATCGACGTTGAAGCGGTCCGGATCGATGCCCAGCCGGTCGCGGCAATAGAGCACCTGCGACGCGAACGCCTCGTTCAGCTCCCACAGCCCGATATCGGCGACGCCGAGCCCGAAGCGGCGCAGCAGCTTCGGCACGGCATGGACGGGGCCGACGCCCATCTCGTCGGGCTCGCAGCCGGCCGAGGAGAAGCCGCGGAAGATCGCCAGCGGCTTCAGGCCCCGGCGCGCGGCGAGATCGGCGTCCATCACCACCAGCGCCGCCGCCCCGTCGGAGAACTGCGACGCGTTTCCGGCGGTGACCGTCCCGTCGGGCGACAGGACCGGGGACAGCCGGGCGAGCGCTTCGGGAGTGCTTTCGGGCCGCACACCCTCGTCCTGCGCCAGCGTCACGGTCTCGAAGCGTATCTCGCCCGTCTCTCGATCCTCGATCCGCTTCGTCGTCTCGAGCGGGGCAAGCTCGGCAGCATAGCGGCCGGCGGCCTGCGCCCGCGCGGTGCGCTGGTGGCTTACCGCCGCATAGGCGTCCTGCGCGTCGCGCGCGACGTCGTAGCGCCGCGCCACGTTCTCGGCCGTCTCCAGCATCGGCATGTAGAGCGCGGGCTTGTGCTCGATGATCCAGGGGTTCTCGCGCCGGCTGTTGTTCTTGTCCCTGGTCTGCACCAGGCTGATCGACTCGATGCCGCCGGCGACCGCGACCTCCAGCTCGCCCGTCTGCACCGCCTGCGCTGCGATGGCGAGCGCGTGCAGCCCCGAGGCGCAGAACCGGTTGATGGTCGCAGCGCTGACGGTGACGGGAAGGCCGGCGCGGATCGCCGCCTGCCGCGAGATGTTGTAGCCGGTGGTGCCCTCCTGCATCGCGCAGCCGAGGATAACCTCCTCGACCTGCGCCGGGTCGACACCGGCACGCCGGACGGCTTCAGCCACGACGTGCCCGGCGAGATCGGCGGCGTGGGTGTCGTTGTAGGCGCCCCTGAACGCGCGCCCCACCGGCGTGCGGGCGACCGAGATGATTGCGGCTTCTTTCATGGGAAATCCTTCCTCGGGGCAGCCTCACGCATCCACGAACCGGCCCCGATAGAACGAGAGCGGCGGGCGGGCTGCGGGATCGGTGACGATGTCGATGACGGTCGGGCCTTCATGGGACAGGGCCTGCGCGAGCGCCTCGCCTATCCCGGCGGCGTCCTCGACGCGGATGCCCTGCGCGCCGCAAGCGCGGGCGAGCGCCGCATGGTCGACCGGCGCGAAGGTGCAGGCCTCGGTGTGGGCGCCGAAAAGCGCATCCTCGGCGTCCTTCTGATAGCCGAGGATCTGGTTGTTGAGCACCAGGACGGGGATCTTCAACCGCATGCGCACGGCGGTCTCCAGCTCGGCCCAGCAATGCGCGAAGCCGCCGTCGCCGGTCACGCAGACGACCTCGCTGCCGGGACAGGCGATCTTCGCGCCGATCGCCATCGGCAGGCCCCAGCCGAGGCCGGCGAGGCCGCGCGGGGACAGGAAGCGCATCCCCGGCCGCTGCGCGGTCAGGTAGTTGGCCGTCCAGATCGAGGCGTAGCT
>JAEZXF010000270.1 GCA_023419995.1 Pseudomonadota bacterium
GTTCGCAGCTGGGCGAGGCTTCTTGGAGGCGGCGAATGGAACCGAGGCATGTGAAGGAAAAAACGGCGACGATCAGTGGAAGCCTTCCCGTGAAGCGCTGAGACACGTCGGGACAAGGGCGAACGAAGGATCGCTTGCTTCCTTCCGTTCTTCTGCCGGGTTCTCCGCCGGATGGAAACCAGCATGGGCGCGCCGGCCCGGCCGGGCGAGGATACGGCCTCAGCGCGGCCTCGCGGACATGGGGCCGAGAGTGGGGTGGGCCGGGCAAACCTGCTCCGTCACCCGGCGCGGGACGGCCGTGGCGAAACCGTGGACGAAGCGGCCGGGCGGCCGCCCTGCCCGGCATCTCGCTTTGCATCGCGCCGGGCGCTGGCGCATAGTCCGGCCATGAACGAGACGGCGAATCCCCATCCGGACTACGAGGCCGCGCTGCGCGAGGCCGGCGTGCGCATCACCCAGCCGCGCCGGGTCATCCTGGGCATTCTCTCGCAGGCCGGCGACCATCCCGATGCGATGGAGATCTTCCGCCGCGCCGTCGCCCTCAACCCCGGCATCTCGCTCTCCACCGTCTATCGGACGATGAAGCTGCTCGAGGGCATCGGCGCCATCCACCGCCATGCCTTCGAGGGCGGGCCGTCGCGCTTCGAGCCGGCGGCCGGCGAGCATCACGACCATTTGATCGACCTCGACACCGGCGACGTCATCGAGTTCCAGTCGGACAGGATCGAGGAGCTCCAGCAGGAGATCGCGCGCGCGCTCGGCTACGAGATCGTGCATCACCGGCTCGAGCTTTACGGCCGCAAGCGCCGCAAGCGATAGGCGAAATCCGCGCCGGCCGGCGGTTCATCTTCGATCTTCGCAGATGCGAATAATAGATTGTGCACTGCATTGCGTATGGCTGCCATGCGGCGCCGCCTCTTGTCTTGGCCGGAGGCGCTGTTCATCATTCCGCGTCTTGCCAGCCGCCACCGGAACCGGGAGCAATCATGACCAAAGCGGAAATCGGGCTGATCGGCCTCGGCGTGATGGGTTCGGGCCTTGCCCTCAACATTGCCGAGAAAGGTTACCCGGTCGCGGTCTACAATCGCACCTCGTCGCGCACCGGCGCCTTCTTTGAGAATGCCGGCGACCTGCGCGGCAACATCGTGCCCTGCGCCTCGCTGCGCGAGCTCGTCGCCCAGATCAAGCCGCCGCGGCCCATCGTCCTGATGGTGCAGGCCGGCAAGGCCGTGGACGAGCAGATCCACGGCCTGCGCGAGCTCCTGTCGGTCGACGACATCGTCATCGACGCCGGCAACGCCAACTTCCGCGACACGATGCGCCGCTTCGACGAGCTCGACGGCTCGGGCATCACCTTCATCGGCATGGGCGTCTCGGGCGGCGCGACGGGCGCGCGCCACGGCCCGTCGATCATGGTCGGCGGCAGCCGCGAGGCGTATGGCCGCGTCGAACCGATCCTGACCGCGATCGCCGCCCGCTACCGGGGCGAGCCCTGCGCGGCCTGGCTCGGCGTGGGCGGCGCCGGCCATTTCGTCAAGACGATCCACAACGGCATCGAGTATGCCGACATGCAGATGATCGCCGAGATCTACGGCATCCTGCGCGACGGCTTCGCCATGCCGGCGGCCGAGATCGGCGCGCTGTTCGGGACGTGGAACGGCGGTCGCCTCAACTCCTACCTGATCGAGATCACCGCCGAGGTGCTCGCCACCGCCGACCCCAGGACGGGGCGGCCGCTGGTCGACATGATCCTCGACCGCGCCGGGCAGAAGGGCACCGGCCGCTGGGCCGCGATCGAGGCGCAGATGATGGGCGTCCCGGCCACCGCGATCGAGGCGGCGGTCGCCGCGCGCAGCCTCTCGGCCGAGAAGGCGCTGCGCGGCCGTGCGGCGGCGACCTATGGCGGGCGCGGCCTCGCGGCGTCTGCCGTGCCCGATGCCGCCTTCCTCGACGATCTCGAGCTCGGCCTGTTCGCTGGCAAGATCGCCGCCTACGCGCAGGGCTTCACCGTGATGGGCGAGGCCTCGTGCGAGTTCCGCTGGGACCTGCCGATGGCGACCATCGCCCGCATCTGGCGCGCCGGCTGCATCATCCGCTCGCAGTTCCTCGACACCATCGCCCGTGCCTTCGAGACCGATCCCGACGCCGAGCACCTGCTGCTCACCCGCGATTTCGTCTCGATGATGAGCGCGGCGCATCCGTCGCTGCGCCGCGTGGTGTCGTATGCGGCGCTCGCCGGCCTGCCCGTGCCGGCGCTGTCCGCCGCGCTCGGCTATTTCGATGCCTTCCGCCAGGGGCGCGGCACGGCCAACCTGATCCAGGCGCAGCGCGACTTCTTCGGCGCGCACGGCTTCGAGCGCACCGATGCCGATGGCGAGCACCACGGCCCGTGGGCGCAGGACGGCCAGGGCTGAGCTCCCAGTGCGGGAGGATCGAAGCGAGGCCTTTCAGGCCCGCAACCGCGCCGGGTCCGGCGACGCCGGCGCGGTGCTGAGACATGCCTTCCGAAAGCGGGAGCCGGCTTCGGGACAAAGGTATGCGTGAAGACAGGAATCCGAAGCGCGTCGAGCGAATCTGAAAACGCCGCGACGCGCTTCAGGGCGATCAGCCGCCGGTCTTCTCGGCGATCCAGTCGCGGTAGTTCGCCAGCCGCGTGTAGACGCCGTAGGCGTTGGCGTGGCCGCAGGCCGCGTTGGCGTCCATCGGACCCTCGCCCCAGCTGACGATGCCGACCTGGACCGGCTCGCCGTCCTTGACCGCGAAGAGCGGGCCGCCGCTGTCGCCGTTGCAGGCGTCGCGCGCGCCGTCGGCCAGGCCGGCGCAGATCATGTTGCCGGTGAGCGGGTCGCCCATCGAGGCGGCGATGTCCTTGGTGGCGGTGGCGACCGCGTCGGGCGAGTAGCGCATCCGGCCGGCATAGGCCTGCAGGATCAGGTCGAGGTCGCGGGCATAGATCTCCTTGATGCCGCTGTTGCAGGCATTGTTGGCGGTCAGCTCGATCTCGGCCTCCATCAGGTCGGTCGGGAAATAGCCGTTATCCATGAGGCCCCAGCCGATGACGGTGGCCGCGCCGGTCTCGACGTTCTCGTCGGTCATGCGGATGATCTGCCCGTCGGCGTCCTCGGCCAGCCGCAGCAGGCCGATGTCGTTGTCGAGCGTGGCCTCGCTGTAGCCGGGGTGGACGATCACCTCCGCCACCGTGTAGCGCTTGCCCTCGTCGAGCGAGGTGGCGCCGACCAGCGCCGTCACCACGTCGGCCGGGATGGCCTCGCCGTACTCGACGAGGCAGTGCGCCGCCGTCAGCACCCAGCCCGGCGCGATCAGGCTGCCGCCGCAGAACTGCGCGTCGAACTGCGACTGCGGGTTCTCGTCGAGCGCGTCGGTCGCCAGAAGCGCCACCTGGAACGGGTAGGCTCCCTTGGCCGCCTCCCTGCCGCCGAAGACGCGGTCGTCGTCGCCCTTCGGCGCCTTGGCCCGGGCCGCGGGAACGCGGCTGATCGGTGCGGATTCCGCGCGCGCCGCGTCGGCGGCCGGCGCCACCGGGCTCGCCCCGGCGAACGCCGCCGTGCCGCCCAGAACCGTGCATGCGGCGATGATGCCGTATCGTGCGATTGCCTTCAAAATGTCCTCCTGAGACAGGTCGATCCGTGTTGGCCCGCGATGGGGGACCGGGGGCCGTGCGCAAGCAGGCGTCATCTAAGCCCTGAAGATGACGGTGCGGAAGCGATTTGTCCGGCCAATGTTGGAATATTTGCGGCAATGTGCGAGGCTGATGCCGCTCTCGGGGGGAAGAGCGACGTTCAGGGGCCGCCGGGGCGGGGTTTTCACGACTTTTCGATCATCATGATCTCGACATCTTTTGCGTCTTGTTTCCCGCTGCTTGCTTAACTTTGGGAGAGTACCCTTATGAAGTCCATCCATACCAAGCTCCTCGTCTCGGTGGCGCTTGCCGGCGCCATGTGGTCGGGCGCAGCGCTCGCGCAGTCGAGCTTCGGCGGCAGCGGCGAGAGCCCGCGCGCCGTTCCGGGCGGGCCGGAGCTGTCCGACCGGGGCGTCGCCGTCACCCCGCCGAAGGTCGATCTCGACGAGGTCGGCCGCGCCCTCGACGTCGATCCCGACAAGCTGAAGCAGAGCTTCGGCAGCGTCACGCGCTCGCGCGGCGGCGAGGAGAAGCGCGAGGCGCCGAGCGAGGACGTGCTGCGTTCGCTCGACGGCGCCTTCAACCCCAACGCCGATCCGGCCTTCGCCGAATCCGGCGACCGGCAGGTGTTCGGCGCCGACGACCGCGTGCAGGTCACCGATTCCTCCAACTACCCGTTCCGCGTGTTCGGCCTGCTCCAGGCCGAGACCAAGGACGGCTTCTCCAACTGCTCCGCGACGCTGATCGGCCCGCGCACGCTGCTGACCGCGGCGCACTGCCTCTACGACCACGACCAGGGCTGGTACGACAACTTCGTCTTCGCGCCCGGCCTGGTGTCGATGGACAACGCGCCGTTCGGCGTGTGGGAGTACGAGACCGCCACCATCTTCGAGGGCTACATCACCAACTACCAAGGCTACTACGGCTCCGTCGTGCCGTGGGACATCGCGGTGGTGGTGCTGCAGCAGCCGATCGGCGACCATCTCGGCTGGCTCGGCTACGGCCACGACCCCAAGCTCGGCGACTTCCACGCCAACATCATCGGCTATCCCGGCGACAAGCCGGCCGGCACGATGTGGCGCGCCAACTGCGACGTCTCCAGCCAGGCCGTCCAGGAGCAGTACTTCCAGTACCACTGCGACACCTATGCCGGCACCAGCGGCGGCGCGGTCTACAAGTACGACCCGCAGAGCCAGGAGCGCACCATCCTCGGCGTCAACGTGGCGGAAAGCCCCAACGCCAACACGGCGGTCCGCATGAACCAGACCTACTTCAACTGGGTCCGCGGGCTGGTCAAGTAGGCCCCGGCGGAACGCCGGACCAGCAACGGAAAAGCCCGTGGCGTCCGCGCCGCGGGCTTTTTTCGTCGGGCTTGCGCGCCGCTGTGGCGCGCTCTACCCTTGCGTCATCTGGGTTGGGGAAGGCTCGTGGGATCCATGTTTGCTTCGCGTCTGATGCGCGGCGTCGCCGTCGCGGCGATGGCCGGCGTTCTTGCTGTGCCCGCTGGCGTGGCCGCACCGGCAGCCGGTGAGCCGGGGGCGTGGTCGGAGCGGGTGCAGTTCGTCTACGACGCGGCCGCCGGCACGGTCCAGCGGGCGCGGCTGCGCGCGTGGAACGCGGAGCCGGCCGGCGATCTCGAATTCGTCTGGGAGCCCGAGCCCGGCTCGCGCTTCGACCCCACGGCCGGCGGCGGCGCGATCACCGGCAGCGGCAAGCTCGTCTGGCGGGTGCGCGGCTCGGCCTCCTACGACAGCCGCACCGTCCACTCCACCTATGTCGGCGCCCTGGTCGACGGCCGTCCGCACGGCAGGGGCCGGCTGGAGCGCCGCAGCGGCGAGGTCATGGACGGCGAATGGGCGGCGGGCCGCCTCCACGGCAGGGGCGTGCTGGTCGAGGCCGACGGCACCCGCACCGAGGCGGTCTTCGTCGACGGCGTCGCCCAGGGCGAGGGCCGGCAGACCCGGGTCGACGGCTCGATCTACGAGGGTCCGTTCCGCGACGGCCTGCGCCACGGTGCGGCGAAGCTGCGCCTTCCGGGTGGCACCGTCTATTCCTCGCAATGGCGGGCCGGCGTCGAGATCGGCGGCCAGCGGCCGGACGTCATGGCCGACGCCATGGTGGGCGGCCTGCTGCGCGCGCAGTCGGGCGGCGGCGACGCCGGCAAGGTCGAGCTGTCAGTCTCCGTCGACCAGCGCATGACCCGCCAGGCGGACATGCAGTATGCCGACGCGGTCGCCGACGACTACATCGAGATCTATCCCGCCGTGGAGGGCATGGTCGAATCCTGGCTCGGCGAGGCGACCATCTCGCCTGACAGCTACGATTCGCTCTACGGCGCCATCGACTGGGAGGACGCGCCGTCCTTCCTCGAGGTCGGGCTGAGGACGACCGACCGCTCGCGCGTGCGCCTCGAGGCGCTGGAGTTGCAGGTCGAGGACAGCCAGGTCTACCGCAAGCCTTTCCTGGCGATCCTCGAGCATCGCGGCTGCATCGGCTTCCGGCCGGGCTTCTCCTTCGCCAACACGGGCTGGGGGCCGGCGACCGGCGGCCGCCTCGCCGTCGAGTTCTTCAACGAGGACGACCCCGAGCAGGCCTCGCGCACCTTCGAGGTCGCCGTCGACGATTTCGACGAGGGGCTCGACGTCTCGCTGCGGGCCACGCTCGACGAGGCCGGCGTCGACACGCGGGCGCTGGAGCGCGGGCGCTTCACCTGCGCCTCCGAGGCCGAGCTGCCGCAGTGCCGGCAGCGCGTCATCGGCTCGCTCGAGCTCGGCGAGATCGGGGATCTCATCGCCGGCCATGCGACGCTCTCGCTCGGCGTGCGCGGCAGCTTCACCTATTCGTGGGCCGCCGACCGCGGCAACACCTACGAGGCCGTCGAGCCGATGCTGGCGTCGCTCCAGCTCGGCGCGATCGAGACCGAGGTGATGGTCGCCGAGCATGGCGACGGCTTCGGCGATCCGCCGACGGCGCTGCGCTATCAGGAGATCCGCCTGCCCTCGGACGACAGCGACTACGTCGTCGACCTGATGCTGCGCGGCAACCGCAACCTCGCCGAGCTCACCGCGCGGCTGAAGGTCTATGCCGAGGAGAACTCGATCCACCGCTTCCGCGCGGTGGCCCGTTTCGCCGACGGCAGCACCCGCCAGACCAAGCCGGTGATGTACTACCACGTGCGGCCGCGCGACCCGCTGCACCTGCCGCAGGAGCCCGACGGCTGCTATCTCGACGACGCGATCTTCGTGCCGCCGCGCAACTGACCGGCCGGCTCAGACCAGCGGCGAGCCGCGGTCGAGAATCTTGACCAGGCTTTCGAGGCCGAGGCGGAGCTGGCCCGTCGTCTCGGCCGCGCCGAGGCTGAGGCGCACCGCGCCGACGGGGCCGCGGTCGACGGCGAACAGCGAGCCCGGCGAGATCATCACGTTGCGCGAGCCGAGCATCATGGCCAGCGCCTCGCCGTCCCAGCCCGGCGGCAGCACCAGCCAGGTGTGGAAGGTGCGCGGATCGGCGCGCAGATTGTAGCGCCCGCCGATGATCGCCTGGGCCAGCCGCACGCGCTTGGCCGACAGGTCGAGCTGGCGCTCGATCATCTGCCCGGCGACGCCGTTCTCGATCCAGTCGGTGACGAAGTCGGCCAGCAGCGGCGACGGCCCCCAGGTCGAGGTCAGGATCGGCCACGCATAGCGCTCCGTCTCGCGGGCCGGGACGACGAGGTAGCCGCAGCGCAGCCCCGGCGCCAGCGCCTTGGAGGTGCTGGAGATGTAGATGACGCCTTCCTCGGCCATGGCCCGCAGCGGCATCCCCTCCGGCCCGGCGAGAGGGCCGAACACGTCGTCCTCGACCACGAGCACGCCGTGCCTCGCCGCCACCGACAGCAGCGACTGGCGGTCCTGCCACGACATGCTGATCGTCGTCGGGTTGTGCATGGTGGGCGTGCAGACGAGGAGCTTCGGCGCGTGCACGGCGCACAGCGTCTCCAGCGCGTCGAGATCCATCCCCGAGGCCGTGAGCTGGACGCCGATCAGCCGCACCCGGAGCAGGTCGGCGA
>JAEZXF010000283.1 GCA_023419995.1 Pseudomonadota bacterium
TCGTCACCCATCCGCTCGCGGCGCTGGCGGGGCTTGCCGCCTACGCGCGCATGCCCTCGCGCTTCGGCGTCGAGACGGAGGGCCGCCGCTGGACGAAGGCTTGACGGCGCCGGCGGCGATTTCGCGATTGCGCCGCGCGCCGCGACAGGGCATAGCCGGTGCGAACCAGCGGATGCGTGGAAGACGATAGCTTGACAGTGGACCAGGACAGGCGGCGAAAGCGCGCGCAAGGCGAGATCCTGCCGGTGCTCGGGCGCGTGATACGGGAAAACGCGCGCGACTATGTCGGCATCTACGTCCTGGCGGTGCTGTGTCTTCTCGCGGTCGCCGGCGCGACGGCGTTCATCCCGTGGGTGATGCCGCCGCTGATCGACGAGGTCTTCTACAAGAGCCGCTTCGATCTCGCGCCGTGGATATGCCTCGCGGTGTTCGGCGTCTTCCTCGTCCGCGGCATCGCCTCCTATTGGCAGACGGTGCTGCTCGGCCGCATCGGCAACAACCTCGTCGCCCGCTACCAGCAGCGCATCTTCGACCACCTGATGCGGCTCGGCCTCGACTTCTACAGCGCCGAGCGCTCCGGCCGCCTCGCGGCGCAGATCAACGAGAACGTGCTCGGTATCCGCGACATGCTCTCGATGACGCTGCGCTCCCTCGCCGGCGACGCCGTCATGCTGATCGGGCTGATCGTGGCGATGGTGGTGCTCGATCCCGTCCTGTCGCTCAGCGCCGTGGTGATCGGCCCGCCGCTGGTCCTGGTCGTCAACGCCATCATGCGCCGCCTGCGCAGCGTCGCGCGGCAGGCCGTCGAGGTCAATGCGCGCCTCGTCGGCGCCATGCAGGAGGCGACGCAGGGCATCGCCGTGGTCAAGGCCTTCACCATGGAGGAGCAGCTCGCCCGCAAGATGGCCGGCCTCGTCACCGAGGCGGAAGGCCGCGCCAACAAGATCATCAAGGTGTCGGAGCGCGTGACGCCGATCTCCGAGATGCTCGCCGGTCTCGCCGTCGCCGGCGTCATCGGCTATGCGGCATGGCGCGCCTCCGCCGCGGGCACGCCGCCCGGCTCCGTCTTCGGCTTCATAACCGCGCTGCTCCTCGCCTACGATCCCGCCCGCCGCCTGGCGCGGGTCCAGGTCGGCCTGGAAAGGTCGCTGGTCAACGCGCGCATGATCTACGAGCTGCTCGACAGCGAGCCCGGCGAGCGCGACCGGCCGGGCGCCGCGCCGCTTCGCCCCGGAGCGGGCGAGGTGCGCTTCGACCGCGTCTCCTTCGCCTACCTCCCCGACCATCCCGTGCTGCACGAGGTCAGCCTCGTCGCCGAGGCCGGCAAGACGACGGCGCTGGTCGGCGGCTCCGGCGCGGGCAAGTCGACGCTGCTGTCGCTCTTGGAGCGGTTCCACGAGCCGTCCTCCGGCACGATCCTGTTCGACGGGCAGGACATCGCCGGCGTCACCCGCGCCTCGCTGCGCGCCGCGATCTCCTACGTCTCGCAGCAGCCCTACCTGTTCGAAGGGACGGTGCGCGACAACATCCGCTACGGCCGGCCCGACGCCGGCGACGCCGAGATCGAGGAGGCCGCGCGCCTCGCCCATGCCGACGAGTTCATCGCCCGCATGCCGCTCGGCTACGACACGCCGGTCGGCGAGAACGGGACGACGCTTTCCGGCGGCCAGCGCCAGCGCCTGTCGATCGCCCGCGCCATCGTGCGCAACGCGCCGATCCTGCTGCTCGACGAGGCGACGTCGGCCCTCGACACCCAGTCGGAGGCCATGGTCCAGGAGGCGCTGCGCGCGGCCATGCAGGGCCGCACCACCATCGTCGTCGCGCACAGGCTGTCGACAGTGATGGACGCGGATCGTATCGTCGTTCTCGAGGCGGGCCGCGTGGTCGAGGCGGGCACGCATGCCGAGCTTCTCGCCGATCCGGGCGGCGCCTACGCCAGGTTCCACCGGTTCCAGCGCAAGGACGGCGGCACGGCCGCGAGCGGCATCAGGGAGGACGGGGCGGCATGAGCATGGGGCTCGTCGTTGTCGGTGCGGCCGGCCGCATGGGCCGCACCCTGATCCGCGCCATCCACGAGACGCCGGGCGCCGCGCTTGCCGGCGCGGTCGAGCGTCCGGGCTCGTCCTTCACCGGCCAGGACGCGGGCGAGCTCGCCGGCGTCGGCCGCCTCGGCGTGGCGATCTCCGACGACCCGCTGCCCGTCTTCGCCAGGGCCGACGGCGTCCTCGACTTCACCGCGCCGGCGGCGACGGTGGAGTTCGCCGGCTACGCCGCGCAGGCGCGCATCGTCCACGTCATCGGCACCACCGGCTGCTCGGCCGCCGACGAGGCGCGGATCGCCGCCGCCGCGCGCCACGCCACCATCGTCAAGTCCGGCAACATGAGCCTCGGCGTCAACCTGCTCGCCGTGCTCGTCGAGCAGGCGGCGCGCGCGCTTACGGGCGACGATTTCGACATCGAGGTGCTGGAGATGCACCACCGCCACAAGGTCGACGCGCCGTCCGGCACCGCGCTCCTGCTCGGCCAAGCCGCCGCCAGGGGCCGCGCGGTCGCGCTGGAGGAGAAGAGCGTGCGCGTGCGCGACGGCCACACCGGCCCGCGCGAGGCGGGCGCCATCGGCTTCGCCACGCTGCGCGGCGGCTCGGTCGTCGGCGACCACTCGGTGCTTCTCGCCGGCCCCGGCGAGCGCATCGTGCTTTCCCATCACGCCGAGGACCGCTCGCTGTTCGCGCGCGGCGCGGTCAGGGCCGCGCTGTGGGGCAGGGACAGGAAGCCCGGCCTCTATTCGATGCGCGACGTGCTCGGCATCTGAGCCCGAAGATCCCCACAGACAACGCAGGAGAAACCCATGTCCGGAACGCTGGTCCTCGTCCGCCACGGCCAGAGCGAATGGAACCTGAAGAACCTGTTCACCGGCTGGCGCGACCCCGGCCTGACCGCGCAGGGCCATGACGAGGCGAGGGCCGCCGGCCGCCTGCTGGCGGCGCGCGGGCTGAAGTTCGACATCGCCTACACCTCGGCCCTGTCGCGGGCGCAGACCACCTGCCGCCACATCCTCGAGGCGGTCGGCCAGCCTGGGCTGGAGACGGTCGAGAACCTCGCCCTGAACGAGCGCGACTACGGCGACCTCTCCGGCCTCAACAAGGACGACGCCCGCGCCAGATGGGGCGAGGAGCAGGTCCACGTCTGGCGCCGCTCCTACGACGTGCCGCCGCCCGGCGGCGAGAGCCTGCGCGACACCGGCGCGAGGGTGTGGCCCTATTACATGCATGTCATCCAGCCGCACGTGCTGCGCGGGGAGACCGTGCTCGTCGCCGCCCACGGCAATTCGCTGCGCGCCCTCATCATGGCGCTGGAGGGACTGTCCGGCGAGGACGTCATCAAGGTGGAGCTCGGCACCGGCGTGCCGATCGTCTACCGGCTCAACGCCGATTCGACCGTTGCCTCGAAGGAGATCCTCGAGGGCTGAGCCCACGCGTCCCGCCGGCCGAAGGGGCGGGCGGGCCGGCCGGCCGCGCCTTTTCGCGGCAGGTTCCGGCCCGACATGCCGCCGGGGGCCGGGGAATTGCGTCGGCTGCGAGATTGTCGTTGACAGCACACGCGCGCCCGCCTACATCGGCGGCGCACCGCGCGTGATTTCAGGCGTCGAGACGCCCCGGACGGAACCCCGAACGGATCATGCGGTCACCGGCCCAGGTGGCGGAATTGGTAGACGCGCACGGTTCAGGTCCGTGTGCCGCGAGGCGTGGAGGTTCGAGTCCTCTCCTGGGCACCATCCCCCTTCGGGGGGATTTTTGATTCCGTCTTCCTGTTCCGGATTTGCCCGCTTCCGAGCGCCCCTTCGGGGCTGGATCGGCGCGGCCTTTTCGCGCCCGCACCACCTGTGCATGTCGTCGTCCGCAGGACCGTGTGCGCCGGCCCGCATGGACCGCCGGACGTCGCCGCCGGAGCGCCTATTCCGTCACGCGGATGTGGATCTCGTCGCCGTAGACGCTGGTCTGCTCCGCCCCCGCCATCGTCGCCGTGAACACGATCGCGCGGGCGGGAATGCGGCCGCCGCACTGGCGGCTGTACCGGGTCGCGAGGCCGCCGTCCGACAGCGTTCCGGTCACCAGCGTCGGCAGCAGGTGCCTGGTTGTCTCCCATGCCGGCGCGTCCCCGCAATCGTTGCCGCGCGCGCCGTGGATGACGATCGTGTCGCCGACCTGCACCGAGACGTTGCGCACGTAGTCGGCCTGAAGCCCCTCAAGGCTCGCCGAAGGATCGATGAATGATCTCTCCGCCTCCTGCCGCGGAAAGAACGCCAGCACGCCCGCCCCGACGGCAACGACGGCGGCGATCGCGATCGTGCCGGCCATCGCGAGGTGCCGTGTGCCGGCCGCCGGTGCGGCGGGAACCGGCGCGGCCCCGCTCCCGTCCCCGTCGGCCGCGGGCCTGGCCTTGGCCTGGCCGTAGAGGCGGTTCCAGTGCCCGCGCAGGCCGTCGTGCTGGTCGACCTTGAGGATCTTCCCGAGCAGCAGGAAGTTCCGCCGCTGCGGGATGTGGATCCCCTGCCGCCAGTTCCGCAGGTTCTTGACCGCCGTTTCGTAGGCGGCCTGGGTGCTGTTGCCGCTCGCCGCGCAGAGCTGGTCGGCGAGCGTCATGTTGTCCAGGTAACCCTGCTCCGCGCACAGCGCGTCCAGCAGCTCGTGCCATGTCCGATAGGCCGTCCAGTCCCTTCCCGCCATGCCGCGTCCTCGCATCCGCCTCGATAACCCTCGGCACCATAGCCGCATGCCCTTGATGTTGCTAGGTTATCCGGGAATTTTTTCCGTGGGCTTCGGTTCCTTCCCCGATTCCGGACTGACCAGCCCCGCATGGCGGGCTAGGG
>JAEZXF010000288.1 GCA_023419995.1 Pseudomonadota bacterium
CCGACCTCCAACCCGTCACGAAGCGAAGCGCCGCCCTCTTCCTCTGAAGAGTGCGACGCCAGGCCACAAAGCCGGCAACCGGAAATCAGGATTCCCGGCTTTCCGTATCTGTGGATGTGCGGGTGAATGCCGCACCGGCGCGGTAGAGGGCTCGTTCCGCCGCCTGGATGCTGCCGGTTTCCCACGCAGCCTCCGCCCAGACCGAGATCGGGAAATCCCCGGTGAAGAGCAGATCCCGCTCGATCCCCATGCCGAAGGGCAACCGGACCCCACGCAGCTCTTCCAGGCTCCACGAGCCGAGTTCGGGGTAGCCGATATCGGCCAGGCCGAACATGATGTCGCCGCCCTGATCCAGCTCGGTGGCGAGCCAGACGCCCGCGCCGAAGGGATTGAAGAATTTGACGACGGGGACGTGATCGGCGCCGCGCTGCCGGCCATTGGCGAGGAGCTGCGCACGCTGGGTACGGGTCAGGAGGATCATGCCGCCACCCTCCGCTCGGTCGAGGCCGCAACCGATTCAGCGCCGTCCTCGTCGGGCAGATGCGACAGCAGCCAGTCGGCCGCCTTGCTCGCCTGCGAAGCGGCGCGGACGAGGGCGCGGTTATCCTCGCGCAGCACCTCCAGCCAGGAGCCGATGTAGTCGGCGTGGCGCACGGTCGGCACGATGCCGAGCGAGGCGCAGCAGAAGGCCGCGTTCATCTCGGCGACCAGCTCCTCGAAGGCGTATTTCTTCGTGCCGAAGCTGCCCGAAAAATCCCGCCCCAAGCGCGAGGCATGGCCTGTGGCATGCCCCATCTCGTGGAGCGCCGTCCTGTGCCAGTTGATCGGCTCGAAATAGGCGGCCGGAGGCGGCACCTGCACGTAGTCGAGCGCCGGAACATAGAAGGCGCGATCCCCGCCGATGCGGAAATCGATCCCGGTCGCCTCGATCAGCGCCTCGACCTTCGGCTCGATCATGCCGGGCGGCGGTGGCGGGGCCTCGAAGGCGATGTCCTCGGGCAGGCCCTCGCATTGCGCCGCGTTGAACACGGTGAAGCGCTTCAGGAACGGAATGCTGCTGGCTTCTTCGCCCGACTCCTGGGCGCGGCGCTTCTCGTCCTCCGGCGTGAAGCGGTCGGCATAGACGACGGTGGTGCCGCGCTCGCCCTTGCGGACATTTCCGCCCAGCGAGAGTGCTTGCCGGAAGGTGAGCCAATGCTGGGTCGGATAGCCGTGCTGGACCACTGCGCCCCAGAGGATGAGGACATTGATCCCGGAATATTGCCGCGCGGTCGCGGCATTCCTCGGCATGGCGAGCGGCGCCTTCGCCGCCGCCGTCCCCCAGGGCTGGACCCAGGGCAGCCGCCCTTCCTCCAGCTCGGCGATGATCTTGTCGGTGATGTCGTCATAGAGATTGCTGCGGGCGCCGCCTGGGCGAGCGCGGTCCTTTCTGGCCATCGGGATGATCTCCGCGACGGGCGCCGGAGGCCACTCCTCCAGCCCTCAACCCGTCACGGAAAACCCGTCCGCACTCTCCCTCTCAGGGGGCGTTGCGGGGTCTCCCCGCTGAAGGGGGTGCGCCGGCAACGATAGTGCCGGCCAGGGGGGAAGGCCTTCCCCCTTCAGGCCCACGGCAAGATGCGCGTTTATTCGCGGGAACAATAAAACGAGCCCGCGCGAAGGAAGAATCAGAAGCGAATAGCCGTCGCCGGTGTTGGCGTCTCCCGGTATGATGAGGTGAGTTTGGCGCTCAGGCTTGGAAAACTAATGACGCAGCATGACCAGCACATCGCCGCGTGGCGGGATGCTTTTCGCGACGAGACAACGGGCATCCACAGAGCCATTCAGGATCTGCTCTGGAACTACGCCGCCTTTCGCACGACGGTTCGGATCGTCCGTCTTGCAAATGAGAAGAGAGGCTCGAGACCCCCGCTTAACCAGATGATGTTCAATCTCGTTTCCGAGGGATACTGGTCAAGCCTGCTTCTCGGCACTCGCCGACTTCTCGATAAGGCCCCGATAAAAGGCCCCAAGGGAGTTTACTCGATCCGATCTGTCGTCAACGACGTGAAAGCGAGCCAAAACTGGTTGACCAGGAGAATCTACGTCGAGAAAGTGCTTGACGCGCAATACGATCTCGATCGCCTGCATCAAGAACAACATGACCACCTCGTCGCCGCGAAGGGGCGTCCGGTGTGGGGCGATCCAGAGCTCATGAAAAGTGAGGCCGCGCATCGGCATTTCGATGTTTTGAGCGGCGTTTCTGCGTCAGAGCGTAACCCGAGCAATCTGATCTCGGACACGGTCTTCGAGAAGATCGAAACTCGGCTTGCCCGCCTTGATCGAATTGCCGAGCACGTTAACTCGCATGTTGCTCATGCCGGGAACAAGCAAAGTCGGCAGGACAGGGAGCTTGGTGATTTCGACATTCGCGATGCTGAAAAGACTCTCAGGCAGTTGAAGGAAATCGCGGATCTGGTCGGAGTGTGGTTCGCCAACGAAGGCGGTGCGGGCCTCGCCACATATCTCGGTGACCAATTCGAGGGCCTCGATCATCCTGTTGTAGACACCGCCGACCTTGCCGACCTTGCAGAACAATGGCGATTGATCGATAGAGAAATCGCAGAATGGTCGATCGGGCCAGAAGATCTGTGATCCCCGAGAGGCAAGCCGATTCCTTGGTTCGAACCGATACCGCCTTCTGTCAAAGCCACCGGCTCTACCGGAAATCCCGCGCCTTCACCCTGATGCCGACGGCCACCGGCCCCTGCTTCTCGGCCGCAGCCGCCTCGCGCTGCCCGACACTCGCCAGATCCCGCGACAGATCGACGATCCGATGGGCGACAAGATGCACGACCTCGCCCTCGCGCTGAACGCGGCCCCTCACGGCGATCATGCTCGATGAGAGAATGACCCGCCGATAGCGCTCGAAGACCTTTTGCCACACGACGAGATTGGCGATGCCGGTCTCGTCCTCGAGCGTGACGAACATGACGCCATTAGCCGAGCCGGGGCGTTGGCGCACCAGGACGACCCCTCCCGCCTCCCGCCAGCGCCGGTCGCGCGCCGCCCGCGCCTCGGCGCAGCTGACGATCCGGCGCGTCGCCAGGTCCTCGCGCAGGAAGGAGACCGGATGGCGGCGCAGCGACAGGCCGATATGCCCGTAATCCTCGACCACCTCGCGACCGGCGGGCATCGCTCTCAGCGCGATCGCAGGCTCGTCGAGTTCCGGAACGGTCCGCCCCTCACGGTCCGAGGCGGCGGCGAAGAGCGGCAGTTCCTCGTCGCGCAGCCCCTTGATGGCCCATTGCGCCTCGCGCCGGGCGAGGCCGAAAGCCGGACGGAATCCATCGGCCGCGGCGATCTGATCGAGCGCCGCGACGGGAACGCCGGCCCGCCGCCAGAGATCGGCGATCGAGGTGAAATTCTCATCGCCCCGCGCCGCCACGATGGCGGCGGCATGGGCATTGGCGAGGCCCTTGACCATTCGCAGTCCAAGACGGACCGCGAGACGGCTTTCGTCGCCGGTCGGCTCCAGCGTGCAATCCCAGCGGGAGGCATTGATGCAGACCGGGCGGACCTCCACCCCATGCTCGCGGGCGTCGCGCACGATCTGGGCCGGCGCATAAAAGCCCATGGGCTGGGCGTTGAGGAGCGCGGCGCAGAAGACATCCGGGTGCCAGCATTTGAGCCAGGCCGAGGCATAAGCGATCAGCGCGAAGCTCGCCGCATGGCTTTCGGGAAAACCATAGGAGCCGAAGCCTTCGAGCTGCTGGAAGGTCCGGGCCGCGAACGGCTCCTCATAGCCGCGCGCGATCATCCCCGAGATCAGCCGGTCGCGGAACTTCGAGACGCCGCCGGTATGTTTGAAGGTCGCCATGCTCTTGCGCAGGAGATCGGCCTCGCCCGCGGTAAAGCCCGCGCATTCGATGGCGACGCGCATCGCCTGTTCCTGGAACAGCGGCACGCCGAGCGTCTTTCCCAGCACCTTCTCCAGCTCGGGCCGGGGATAATCGACCTCTTCCAGGCCCTCGCGCCGGCGCAGATAGGGATGAACCATATCGCCCTGGATCGGCCCCGGCCGCACGATCGCGACCTGCACCACCAGGTCGTAATAGGTCCGGGGTTTCAAGCGCGGCAGCATCGACATCTGCGCCCGGCTCTCGATCTGGAAGGTGCCGAGCGTATCGGCTTTGCGGATCATCGCATAGGTGCGCGGATCCTCGGCCGGGATCGACGCCAGATCGAGGTGGATATCCTTGTGCTCGGCCAACAGGTCCAGCCCCCGGCGCATGCAACTCAGCATGCCGAGCGCCAGGACATCGACCTTCATGAAGCGCAGCGCGTCGATATCGTCCTTGTCCCATTCGATGATCTGGCGCCCCTCCATCGCCGCGGGCTCGATGGGCACGAGATCGTCGAGCCGGTCATGGGTCAGCACGAAACCGCCCGGATGCTGCGACAGATGCCGCGGCGCGCCGCGAAGCTGGGCGGCCAGTTCGAGCGTCAGGCGCAACCGGCGATCCTCCGGATTGAGGTTGAGATCGCGGAGCTGCTGCTCGGTGACACCAGCCTCGGACCCGCCCCAGAGCTGGCCGGACAGCGTCTGGATCAGGTCTTCGGGAAGCCCCAGGGCCTTGCCCACGTCCCGCAGCGCGCCCTTGGAGCGATAGCGGATGACGGTGGCGGTCAGAGCGGCGCGCTCGCGGCCGTAATGCTCATAGACCCACTGGATCACCTCCTCGCGCCGCTCATGCTCGAAATCCACGTCGATATCGGGCGGCTCGCGGCGCTCCTCGGAGACGAAGCGCTCGAACAGGAGATCGTTGCGGCCGGGATCGATCGCGGTGATGCCGAGCACATAGCAGACGGCCGAGTTCGCCGCCGATCCGCGCCCCTGGCAGAGGATGCCGCGCGACCGGGCGAAGCGGACGATGCTGTTCACCGTGAGGAAGTAGGGCGCGTAATCGAGCTTGCCGATCAGGGCCAGCTCATGCTCCAGCGCGGCGGTCACCTCCTCGGGCACGCCCTCGGGATAGCGGTGTGCGGCGCCCTCCCAGGTCAGCCGCTCCAGGGTTTCCTGCGGGGTCAGCGCCTGATCGTCGCGCGCTTCGGGATATTGATAGCGCAGCTCGTCGAGCGAGAAGCGGCAGCGATCCGCGATCTCACGCGTCCGGGCCAAAGCCTCGGGCCAGCGCGCGAAGAGCCGGTGCATTTCGGCGGGCGGCTTCAGATAGCGGTCGGCATGGCGCTCGCGCCGGGCGCCGAGCGCATCGACGGTGACATTGTGGCGGATCGCGGTGACGACATCCTGCAGGATGCGGCGGCCGGGTTCGTGGAAGAGCACGTCATTGGTCACGACGGTGGGCACGCCGATCCGCGCGGCGAGCGTCGACAGCTCCCAGAGGCGCATCTGGTCATTGGGCCGCCGCCGCAGCGTCAGGCCGAGATAGGCGCGATCGCCGAAAGAGTCGCGCAAGCGCCTCAGGCGCAAACCGCAGGTCTCGTCGGCAAGGTCCGGCACGAGGACCGCGATCAGCCCTTCGCCATAGGCGGTGAGATCGTCCCATTCGAGATGACAGCGCGCCTTGCCCGCCCGCCCCTTGCCCAGCGACAGGAGGCGGCAGAGCCGCGACCAGGCCGCCCGGTCGGTCGGATAGACCAGCGCCGACATGCCGCAGACGAGATCGAGGCGGCAGCCGACGATCAGCCGCACGCCCGCCTCCTTCGCCGCCTCATGGGCGCGCACGATACCGGCCAGCGTGTTGCGATCGGTCACGGCCATGGCCTCGATCCCCATCGCCGCGGCGGCAGCGAACAGCTCCTCGGCCGCGGAGGCTCCGCGCAGGAAGGAGAAATTCGACGTCACCTGCAATTCGGCGTAGGCGGGCGCGCTCATCCGAAAATCCCGTGCAGGAACCAGCGATGCGAGCCGGTGGCGGCATCCTCGCCATCGCCGGAGCGGAAGATCCAGAAGCGTTCGCCGGCATCGTCCTCGACCCGGAAATAGTCCCGCACCGCGATCAGCTCGGCATCGCGCTTCCACCATTCCCCGAAGATGCGCTCCGGTCCGTCGGCCCGTCGGACCCGGCGACGCACGCCCTTCCAGGAGAACCAGTTCGGCGGATGGTCCGGCAGGAGCGCCATGGTCTCGATCGGCTCCGGCCGGGAGAGCAGCCGCGAAGGGCGCGGCCAATGGTCGGGCCAGCCCGCACCCGTATCCTCGGCGAGTGCCGGCAGACGACGGACCGAGCGCTCGGGCACATCGCTCGCCACCGGCGCGAAACGATAGACCGCCCGCGCGCCGACCCGATTGGCCAGCGTGTCGATCAGGCCGGACAGATCCGGCGCGCCCTCCTCGATCAGGCTGCTGGCCGCCTGCCGCAAAGGCAGGGGTTCGGCAAGGGTGGCGGTCAGCGACATGATCTCGATGCCGAAGCCCGGCGCGATGGTCTCGATCCTGTCGCAGAGAAGCCGGGTCAGGCGCGCGGAATCCCGCACCGGCATGGCCAGGCCGATGCGCACCGTCTCGATCCGGTTGTCGACCCGGTGGCAGAGCAGGTCGAGACGGCGCGCGCCAAGACCCCGCCCCTCGAGCGCCTCGCAGAGCGCCATGACCAGCTTGCGAATATAGCGCGCGATGGTCTCGGCGGCGCCGATGGGCTCTGCGAAGACGCGGCGAACCGAGACCAGCTCCTCGGGCCGGATCGGTTCGATGGGTTCGGCGATCTCGCCCAGGGCCTGATCGAGACGCCGGCAGAGCTCCGGGCCGAAGCGCCGGGTCAGAGGCGCGCGCGGCTGCCCGATCAGGTCGCCGATGCGGACAAAGCCGAGGTCGTTCAGCCCCGCCGCGATCGCGGGTGGCAGGCGCAGGGCTTGCAGCGGCAGCGGTGCGAGTCCTGGGATGGTTTCGCCGGGAGGAGTGACAAACAGCGGATCGGCCGCGTAGCGCGCCAGCGCATGGGCCGCGCCCCAGCTATCGGCGATGGCTGCGCGGGCGGTGACGCCGGACATGACAAGCCGCCCGGTCAGCGCCTCCAGCATGGCCGCCTCACCGCCATGCAGATGGTCGGCGCCGGTCGCGTCGATGACGATCCCGTCCGGCGCGTCGGCGGCGGCGATAGGTGAGAAGCGTTGCAGCACCCAGAGCGCGAGGCGTTCGAGGCTGTCCAGGTCGGCCCGCGGGTCGGCGGGCTCGATGTGGAGGCCGGGCACCATCGCCTGGGCCTTGGTGACAGGCATTCCGGCGCGCAGGCCGAGCGCCCGCGCGGCCGGATCGGCCGCCGTCACCACCCGGCGGTTCTTCTCCCTTCCGGCGATGACCAGCGGCGCCTCACCGGGCGGCGCTGTGTCGCCCGCCTTCCGCCGCAACCGGTCTGTCGGCCAGTTCGGCAGGAAGACAGAGATGACCCGAGCCATCGCACGCCTCCAGTTCGATATCGAGACATTCGCCCGCCCGCGCCCGGATCAGCTCGACCAGCCAGCGCGGCCGCCCGACGCCGGGAACTGGAAGGGACGAGGACGGCAGCGCCGAGATCCGCCAGCGGGTCATCGCCGCCGTCGGCTGCCCGAAATCGCTGGCCTCCGCCTGTCGCCGCCAGCGGCGCAACGCGATGCAGATCGTCGCCGAGCCTTTCGCGGCCAGATGCAGCCGCCGCGAGGCGGTCATCGGCAGGCGCGCGACGTCGCCCACGACCGCCCCCAGCCCGCCATGCCGCAGCCCTTCCTCCATACAGGCCAGAACGGCCTTGTCGTCTCCGGCTTCGACGAAGATCACCCGGCCGGGCGGCAGTCCGGCCTGCTCCAGCCCCGGTGCGAAGAGATCCTGTAGCGCCACGCACCAGAGCACCTGCCCGGTGGTGCGGGCGGCGATCCCGGCCGTGAAACAGGCCGCAGCCGCGCCATCCACCGCCCCGTTGCCGCCTCCGGCGACTTCATGGAGGCATCCGAGCGCCAGCCCGTCACCGGGCAGCTTGCGATCCAGCGGCGCGATCCCGAAGGGCAGCACCTCGTGCGGATGCGCGCCATCGCCTTCGAGCCGCGCGATGCGCGCCCGAAGGTCGGCAATGGCTGGGCTGTCGGCACGGCTGGGCATATGAGGATGGCGTCTCCGGGGCTTTGCACTGGTCGATTCCGTTGCTATGTTCTTTATTTGTTCTCTTACAGGTCGAGAGTCAATCTCGGCCATCCCGGAAGTGATCGACGGGGTGCAATGCCCTATGGTGACGTAAAGTATTCGCAAGGAGAGTGGCGGGGCGATGTGCAATCTCTATCGCATTACGACCAATCAGCAGGCGATCCGGGATTTCGTGGCAGCCACCCATGACAGTATCGGCAATCTCGAACCGTCGATGGACGTCTATCCCGACCGGCCGGCGCCGGTGGTGCGCAACACCGACGGCGGGCGGGAACTGGCCTCATTGACCTGGGGTATGCCCACGCCCGTCGAATATCTGAAATCCCGCGACGCGCCGGACACCGGCGTCACCAATATCCGCAACACGGGCAGCCCCCATTGGCGTAAATGGCTCGGGGTCGGGCATCGCTGCGTGGTCCCGGCCACCGCCTTTTCCGAATATGGGCAAAAGCCCGATCCGGTCACGAAGCGCAAACCGCTGCACTGGTTCGCCCTCGATGAGACCCAGCCCTTGTTCTTCTTCGCGGGAATCTGGACGCCATGGTGCGGAACCCGCGGATCGAACCGCACCCCGCGCCCGGGCAATCATCAGCTGTTCGCCTTCCTGACGACCGAGGCCAATGACGTGGTGAAACCGATCCATCCGAAGGCCATGCCCGTCATCCTGACGAGCCGCGACGAAGTCGAGACCTGGCTGACCGCCGACTGGAACGAAGCCAAGACGCTGCAGCGGCCGCTGCCCGATGATCGGTTGGTGATCCTGGAAACGCCAGCCAATACAGCCGCCGATGGCATGTTGCCGGGCATCTGACAATGATCCGGAGGACGAACATGGGCCGGAAGGAAGAAGAACAGTTAGCGGCGACGCTCGCCAAGGCGATGGCGATGATCTGCGTCCGCAACAGCATGCTGGAGGACCTGCATGCGGGCCCGGTCCCGGTCACGAAGACCGGCGACTATTCCGATGTCTTCGTCATCGACGCCGACGGCAATCGCATTCCCTGGAGAACCGTGTCGAGGTTCGACGATGACGAGATGCGCGACCTGATGCGCCAGGTGGTCAATCGGCTCTACACGTTCCAGACCTGCTTCGCCGAGCCGCAGTTTCAGGCGTTGATCGACAAGTGGCTCGATGTTGCGCGCCACTGGGACGAGCCGGCCCTCGACGAGCGCCTCGCGGGAAGGATATCGTAGCAAATCGGTAGTGGAACGCAGTTGGCAAACAAGACAGCAACGTGAGCAATACTGCCTCGCTTTATTTTCATCCTTTTGTTGTCACGCTATTCGCATGCCGGAAAACAGTCGCCAAAGATCGATCGCCATTCGTCAATCGCCGATCCAACATAGCCCTGCGCCGCGTAGCTTTCCGCAGTTACCGCCTTCCGATATGCCTGATCTAACACGGCAACCATCTTGTCGGCCTCTGGCTTGCCAAGATAGGAAGCGACATCATCGCTGTAACCGGAGGGGTCGCCAATCTTTTTCCAGACGACATCTCTCATTTTGTCAAATACCCACCGGGCTCCACTCGGAAAGTCAGTGATGGTGACGTTCATCAGAACATGGCGCACCAGAACTTCCAGATGAAAGGAGCGGAAAAGGTCTCCCTTCTCGCGGTTCCAGCACTTTAGCATCTTGATCAGCGGCACCAATAATCCATTATGGGCCTTGTTGGACGCAGTCCATAAGTCAACATGCTTCTTCGGATCCGTGGAAATCCATCTTTTCTGGTTCGCGTCCGGAATAAGAAACCCGCCACCACGCCGATAAAATCCAGGTACGACATCGACCTTGAAATCCGTGAAAGTGATGGCCACCGCTTGACCATCAGGCTTTATTCTCGGTGTCGTCGGATACCTCTTCTTGAGAGTGTTCTTCACCGATGATAGCAGGCCGTGCTGATTTTGGGCCGCAAAGTACATTGGATCGAGCACGACGAAGACGTCGATGTCCGCCGTCTTGAGGGGAGCAATCATCGTGTTTCGGCGATAGGAACCGGTCAAAAAGGATTCTAGCACAGTAAAATCCGCAGCAACCGCGTCCCGGACGTTCTGCTGACGTGTAGACGTAGTGCCTTCCTGAAGGGTGGTGATTTCAAGATTTGACCTGAACTGGCGAAATGCCTCGGATATCGTCATGACCATGCTTAACCTCAAAGCCCGAGGCGACCGCGTATCTGTTCCCATTCGTCGGAGAGGCGAGCGTTATGCTTGTGAAATAATCTGGATGAGAGAAGGATCGCGGCTGTGGACTTGGTCGTCTCATAGAACGAGAACAAGTCTATCGCCTGCGATTGAGCTGTAGGTCGCGAGAAGGCCTGCCTGCCCGTGAACAGCCGGTTTAGATTATCGAAAACCTGCTCGCTCCGGGTCCGGAGCCATTCCATCCGGAACCACCGCGCGATGATTTCCTCGCTGAAGACAGCCTGGGCAGCGATAGCCAGAACCTCGAGGTTCGTTGATCGATTCAATACGGCGACGACGTAGATAAGGAGGTAGCCGACGGTCTTCGTCCGCTGTCCGACGAGCATCATCCGAACGATCTCGCGGGTGAAGAAAGCGCTTTCCATGATTGACGCCGCGAGGCGCTTCAACGGGTTTGTCTGGTCGTTATTGTAATAGTCAACCGTTTCCTCGTGCGTCAGCACGACGTTGTAACTGTTTGACAACAATTCCTGCCGACGCTTGTCTTCGGCGCGAGGGAAAAGATAGAGCTTCTGGATCTGGCCCTGAAAAAAGAACAAGATCACGCATACAATGAAGGCGATTTGCAGGATGTCGTAGGCAAGAGGATAGGCCGCTTTATCGACAAAAAGCGCCGCGATCGAGAGGATTGATACCATCCAAAACAGTCCCGCCCCGACAGCTTCGGCCTGCTCAAGCGGCTTGTAGTAGTTGTCACCTACGGTATCGACTTTTGGCATAGATAACTCCCCCTTCCGCTACTTGATCACAACGTAAAATGGCTCGCTAAAACCAACGAGGCGATCGTCGCTTCGACGGATGATGAATGCTTCCGCCATGTGAACCCCGCGGTATTCGAGTGCTTCCCATCGTCGGTTTCCGTCGGTTGGCGTCTCGAAACCACCCCGCCCTTTCTTGATGGCCATCGCCACTGCCCCGGTATTGGTGATGCGCCACCGTACATAGCAGTCTGCCGGCACCGTCTGGAACTTGTTGACGCGGACGTCGAACCAGAGGCCACCGCGCGGGGGCAACGCCTCGCCTGTATTGATCGGATATACCTTGCCAGAATTCTTGTGCGCGCGATGTTCGGCAAAAACCTGCACATTGCGAGACACGTGCTCGGCCGGCAACCAACGGGGAGGCTGGAGGTGGGCTGGTGTCCGAAACCACGAAGGGAGGATACTAATCCCGAAGTCGATCACGCTGTCGACCAGACCATCAAGATGGGCTGCCCCTTCCATGAGAAACGCGGTTGCCTTTCGCTTCGCAGACGCTTCCGTTTTCGTTACGTTCGCATCCTTTGCAAACTCGTCGCCGAAGACTTTGCGCCATTTCTCAATGCTCTCAGACCGGGTCTCGGCGTCGATCGCCTCGTCTATCCAATTACGGTACTTGTTTACGAAATTCCGAAAGTTCGCATACTGGGTGTCGTTCCACAGGTCGGCGAAGTCCTCGGTAGGTAGCGACGGGTTGCTGACCACCGGCTTATCCGGTCGTGCCTGCAGCCAATCGTCGAGCCTACCCATGATTGTCTGCAGCGCGCTTGGCGTATCCGCGAAGGCGTCCGAATCCTTATCGAACCACTCGATCCGGTGACCAATGAGCGTCGTCAGTAGAACGGACTGGCAACTGAAGCGCTTCTTGATGTCTCGAATATACTTGATGAGCCGGGTCGCTTTGCGAAAAGAGTTATTGCCAGAATACCCGTTCTTCTCTCGTATCCATCGCGTGTATTCGATGGGCTGGGATTCGTCGAACTTGTCGTTTCGCTTATCACAGACCTCGAGCGTCCCCTGGTACTCACGGTCCATAACCAGCGGAGCGATATCGATCTTACAATCATCGGCATAGGTGATCGTGACGCAGTAATCGTAGACGACTGTCTTGTCGGAATACCGTCCACTTTCAAGGAAGACGCGCCCGAGTTCCTTCACATATTGAGCGGCGCTCCAGCCGTCTACAGGTCGAACCCTGACGAGTAGGTCGGCGTCGAATTCTCCGCCATCCACCGGGCGAATGATGGTGTCGTGCGCCCAGGAACCCTGTTCGATGAAAGTGGAGATTGTCGGTTCCCAGTCGGACGCCCGAAGGAAGCTTTTTATGGTCTCTGCCCGGTCGTCTAGCAGTGTGAGACGCGTTTGATTCAGATTAACTGTATCGGAGAGAAAGTCCTTGAAGTCACTGACAAGCTTCATATTGCCGTCCCCGCCATTCGATAGTGGAAATATTTCATTCAGCGTCGAACTTCAATCGGCGGCAAGAACGGAGGGCTGTTTGTCGGCCGACGCTTGGTGACTCCAGAAGATGGACAAGTCAGCGAACGATTGCACCTAGCTGTGGAATCCGATCAGGTTGTTCCGGCGAGGGCCTGAGCGGGTGATCGTCGGCCGAGGCTAGCATGAGGTCGCTGATGGTTATACCAGGCGAGCCATCTCGGCAGGTCGGC
>JAEZXF010000325.1 GCA_023419995.1 Pseudomonadota bacterium
TCCATTGCTTCCGCGCGCCGGTGGGCGGCGTTTTCCGCCATGTGCGCGACCTCGCCGTCGCGCAGGCCGCGGCGGGGCACGAGGTCGGCTTCATCTGCGATTCCACCACCGGCGGCGCGCTGGAGGACCGCTATTTCGACGCCGTCGCCGGCGCGCTCGCGCTCGGCGTCACGCGCATTCCCATCCGGCGCTCGATCGGCTTCGGCGACATCGCCGCCGGCTGGCGCACCCATCGTCTCATCAAGCAATTGCGGCCGGACGTGCTGCACGGGCACGGCGCCAAAGGCGGCGCGCTCGCTCGCGTCTTCGGCTCAGCCCTGCGGGTATCCAGGTTTCGCGTAGCCCGCCTCTATTCGCCGCATGGCGGCGTCCTGCACTACGACCCCGCGTCGCTCAAGGGCGGGACGCTGTTCGCGATCGAGCGGACGCTGGATCGCCTGACCGACCGCTTCCTGTTCGTCTCCGATTTCGAGCGAAGGACCTTCGCCGAGAAGATCGGCGGCCCACGGACGCCCTGGAGCGTGGTCTATAACGGCCTCTCCCCGGCCGAGTTCGAGCCCGTGCCGCCCGCGCCCGAGGCGGCCGACTTCCTCTACATCGGCGAGATGCGGGCGCTGAAGGGCACAGACATCTTCATCGACGCGCTGGAGCAGGCGTCGCGGACGGCGGGACGCGCGCTGACCGCGGTGATGGTCGGCGGCGGGGAGACGGAAACCTATGCCGCGCAGCTGAAACGCCTCGGGCTCGACGGCCGCGTGCGCATGCTGCCACCGATGCCGGCGCGCGAGGCGTTCGCGCTCGCCCGCATGGTCGTGGTACCGTCGCGCGCCGAGGCCATGCCCTACATCGTGCTCGAGGCGCTGGCGGCGGCGAAGCCGATGATCGCCACCGCCGTCGGCGGCATCCCGGAGATCTTCCCGGCCGGCTCCCCTGCCCTCGTCCGGCCCGACGTCGACAGCGTCGCGGCCGCCATGGCGCGGGCCGTGGCCGACGAGGCGGCGCACGCGGCCCTGATGCCGCGGCGCGACGATCTCGAGGCCCGCTTCAGCGTCGCCGCGATGGCCGCGGGCGTCGAGGAGGCCTACCGGGCGAGCCTCGCCGGGTAGGCGAACCGGGCAGCGTCAAGGTTTCCTTAGCGGCTTTCGGCTATGGAGGGAGCGACCCTCCGGATGCTGCACGCCATGGCCGACAACGACCCGACACATCGCTATACCGCCGACGCGATCCGCTCCTTCGAGGGCAACGCCGCCAGCGCGGACCAGCAGCCCGGCCAGCTCAACGCCATGGCGCGGCAGATCGCGACGCAGTACCGGCACGACACGCTGTCGCCGGTGATGGTCAGCGGCATCCTGCGCCTCGCCGAGTTCCTGCTTCTGGCCGCCTCCGGCCTCGCCCTCGGCTTCGCCTATCTCGGCCTCGGCATCGTCTCGACCTGGCATTATCCGGTGCTGATCCTGCTCGCCTCCGGGCTGACGGTGATCCTGCTCGAGCTGGCCGACGCCTACCAGATCGCCCAGCTCAACCGTCCGCTGCGGACCATCGCCGTCCTCCTGCCGGTGTGGATCGGCGCGCTGGCGCTGGCCGCGCTCTTCGGGTTCTTCCTCAAGATCTCGGACGAGTTCTCGCGCTTCTGGGCCGGCACGTGGTTCCTCGCCGGCTTCGTGCTTCTCGCCGGCCTGCGCCTCGTCGGCGCCCGGCTGGTGCGCCGCTGGGCGCGCGACGGCCGCATGGAGCGCCGCGCCGTCAGCGTCGGGGGCGGCACGACCGCCGAGAAGCTGATCCGCTCGATCGAGCAGCAGCCCTACAACGACATCCGCATCTGCGGCATCTTCGACGATCGCGACAACCGCCGCTCGCCGCCGATCGTCGCCGGCTATCCCAAGCTCGGCAATGTCAGCGAGCTGATCGAGTTCGCCCGCCTGACGCGCATCGACATGCTGATCGTGGCGCTGCCGCTGAGCGCGGAGGCGCGCGTGCTGTCGCTCCTCAAGAAGCTGTGGGTGCTTCCCGTGGACATCCGCCTGTCGGCGCACGCGACGCAGTTCAGCTTCCGTCCGCGCACCTATTCCTACATCGGCTCGGTGCCGATGCTCGACATCTTCGACCGGCCGATCCACGACTGGGACTCGGTCGCCAAGCGTGCCTTCGACATCGTCTTCAGCCTCGCCGGCATCGTCGCGCTGTCGCCCTTCATGCTGGCGACCGCGCTGGCGGTGAAACTCGACAGCAAGGGGCCCGTGATCTTCAAGCAGAAGCGGCTCGGCTTCAACAACGAGACGATCGAGGTCTACAAGTTCCGCTCGATGTATGTCGACCAGAACGACGCGGCCGCCGCGAGGCTCGTCACCAAGGGCGACCCGCGGGTGACGCGCGTCGGCCGCTTCATCCGCAAGGCGTCGCTCGACGAGCTGCCGCAGTTCTTCAACGTGCTGAAGGGCGACCTGTCGCTCGTCGGCCCGCGCCCGCACGCCGCCGCCGCCAAGGCGCAGGACCGCCTCTACCACGAGGTCGTCGACGGCTACTTCGCCCGCCACCGCGTCAAGCCGGGCGTCACCGGTTGGGCGCAGATCAACGGCTGGCGCGGCGAGACCGACAGCGACAACAAGATCCAGATGCGCACCGCGTTCGACCTCGACTACATCGAGAACTGGTCGCTGTGGTTCGACCTCAAGATCCTGTTCCTGACGCCGATCCGCCTTCTCAACACGGAGAACGCCTATTGAGCGCGGTGACCGCCAACGGCCTGCCGCGCAAGGCGGTCGAAGCCAAGGCGGTCTCGCTTCTCGCCTCGGCGGCGCTGGCGTTCGGCGTGTTCCTCCAGGCCTTCGTCATCCGCGAGCCGGCGCCGTACGAGCTGTTCATGGTCGGGCTGATCGCGGTCTGGGCGCTGTCCGGCCTGCGGCTGTCGCGCCACGCCGCGATCCTGCTCGCCCTGCTCGTCGCCTACAATGTCGGCGGCCTCGGCTCGATGAGCACGATGGGCCAACTTCACGACACGCCGCTCTATCTCGGGGTGACGCTGTTCCTAGCGCTGACCTCCGTCTTCTTCGCCGCCATCCTCGAAGCCGATCCCGGCCGGTTCAGGCTGATCTTCCGGGCGTGGACGGTCGCCGCCATCATCTCCGCGCTTCTCGGCATCGGCGGCTACTTCCGGCTGTTCCCCGGCGCCGAGGCGTTCTCGCGCTTCGGCCGCGCCACCGGCACCTTCGCCGACCCCAACGTCTTCGGCCCGTTCCTCGCCCTGCCCGCGATCTACATGCTGCACCGCCTGCTCACGGCGCCGGCGCGGCGGATACCGCTCCATGCCGGGTTCCTCGTCCTCCTCGCCGGGGGCATCTTCGTCTCGTTCTCCCGCGGGGCGTGGGGCCTGTTCCTGCTGGCCGCGGTGCTCCTCGTCGTCGTCCTCTTCCTCCAGTCGACCAGCGGGCTGTTCCGGCTCCGGGTGGCGCTGATGAGCGGCTTCGCGGTGGCGCTGGCGCTGGCGGGCATCCTCGTCGCGCTGCAGGTGCCTGGCACGGCGGAGTTCCTCGCCGAGCGCGCCCGCCTCGTCCAGCATTACGACGGCGGCGAAGGCGGCCGCTTCGCGCGCTTCTGGGTCGGCTTCGGGATGGCGATGGAGAACCCGCTCGGCATCGGGCCGCTCAATTTCGGCAGGCTGCTCGGTGAGGACACCCACAACATCTGGCTCAAGGCGCTGATGGATTACGGCTGGCTCGGCTTCGCCGCCTTCGTGGTCCTCGTCGCCTGGACCGTTGCCGGCGGCTTCCGCATCCTGCTGCGCGACCGCCCGTGGCAGCCCTACCTGCTGTGCGCCTATGTCGTGTTCCTCGGCCACCTGCTGCTCGGCACCGTGATCGACATGGACCACTGGCGGCATTTCTACGTGCTGATCGGCCTGATCTGGGGCGCGCTGGGGCTGGAGGCCCGGCACCAGCACCGGTTGTGCGGCGCCGCACCCCTGCCGCCGCGGGCCGCGGCGGCCGGATCCCCCGCCTAGCCGCCCTTCGCGCTACTGGCGGCAGGCCATCGCCAGATTGCCGCTGCCGCTCGACATCCGGTAGGCCAGATTGCCGGGGCCGTAGTAGACGAGCGCCATCATGAACGGGCCGCTATAGCCCTGCCGCTGCTCCTGCCCCTTGACGAGAATGCCCGATTGCGAGCCCTCCCAGCTGCCGCGCGCCATGAACGGCATGTTGAAGCCGTTGGTCTGCGCGTAGTACTGGCCCCGCGCCTCGAAGCTGCCGTTGCCGTTGATCGCCAGGGCGAAGCTGTACATCCAGTTCTCGAAGGCGTTGTTGGTGACGGTCTGGTTGGCCATCTCGCAACGCCATTGCCCGACATAGCTCTGCGCCGCGGCAGGAAGAATCGCCGTGCCGGACGCCAGCACGACGCATGCAAGTCTCGCGATAAAGGACATGGTCCCAGCCTCCGCCTGTCCCCGAAAGGAGGCATGCCGCTCCGGCGCTGTCAAGCCGTCCTGACGCAAGGTCAGGCGCACGGACCGGCGGGCCGCTCCGGCGCCCGTTCGGCGCCCGCTGCGGGGTGCCCTCCCCGTCCACTCGAAACAGATGCGCATCGTCCCGGACGGAACCGATTTATCCCTTGCACGTCCCCCCGGGAGCCTATAAGGCTTCCCGCGGTTCGGAGCGTAGCGCAGCCCGGTAGCGCACTTGACTGGGGGTCAAGGGGTCGTGGGTTCGAATCCCGCCGCTCCGACCATTCTTTCCCGACAATCAGTCCCGTCTCGCGCTACCAGCCCTGGCGCGACGGCGCATGTCGCCGGCCCTGCGGCGGCGAAGCCCGTCGCCCTTCCCGCGGAAAGCCTGCATTGTCCCGGTAATCGCCGCACCCTCGTCCACCCACGACCTCGCGCGCTCGCGCGCTCGCGCTGAAGGCGCTGCCTGCACGGGTCGAAGGATCCGTTAACCTTCGTAAACATCTGTTTTGATTACATAATTGTAATCTTCCATTCATTTCCGGTTCAGGTTGCGGCGCCTAGGGTCTCCCCATCGACAACGAGGACCACACGATCATGTTCAAGCGCACTCTTCTCGCGGCAATCGCCTTCTCCGTGCTGGCGGCTCCGATGGCCCAGGCCCAGAGCCGGTACGACGCGCCGGGATCGAACCGCCACTATTCGCAGCCGGTGAAGCCGGGCTACAACGCGCCGCAGCGCCACGATGCCCGCAAGGCCGGCCCGCAGCGCCACCACGCCCAGCGCCCTGCGCCCAGCCGGAAGCATTGGGCCAAGGGCCAGCGCGTGCCGGACTGGCAGCGCAAGCAGCACGTCCGCGACTATGGCCGGCACGGCCTACGCACCCCGGCCCGCGGCCAGCAGTGGGTGAAGGTCGACAACGACTATCTGCTGATCAGCCTCGCCACCGGCGTCATCCTCGGCCTCGCCGCGGCGCGCTGAGGCAGAAGGGGCGAAGACCGGCAACCACGCCGCCTCGCCCCTTCCCGAAAATGCGGCCCTTGCCGGAAGCATCCTTCCGGCCACCCAGACAGGACACCTGCGCCGCGCAACGTGGCGCAGGTGTTCGCCGTTCAGGCCTTGAAGTTCTGGAGCTGGTTCGCCCGCAGCACCCGCCCGAAGAACACCAGCACCACCAGCGCCAGCACCACGAGAAGCGCCGACACCGCCGCCACGCTCGGATCGTTGGAGTACTGGATATACTGCAGCAGCCGCAGCGGCAGCAGGTCTCCGCGGGAGACGAACAGCGACAGCGAGATCTGGTCGAACGAGATCAGGAAGGCGAAGACGCAGCCCGCGATGACGCCCGGCCGGACATGGGGAAAGGTGATCGACCAGAAGGTCCGCCAGCGCCCTGCCCCGAGGTTGGCCGAGGCGTGCTCGAGCGTGATGTCGTAGTTCGACAGTGACGCCAGCACCATGAAGGTCACGTAGGGCACGCCGAGGATGCCGTGGGCGAGCGTCGACGCCGTCTGCCCCGGCGCGAGCCCGAGATAGCGCAGCGAGAAGAGCTGGCCGAGGCCGACCACGATGCCCGGCACGGCAAGCGGCATGACGATCAGGAGCTGGACCCAGGCGCGGCCGAAGAACCGGTAGTGGTTCAGCGCGATCGCCGCCGCCGTCCCGGCGATGCCGGCGAGGACGGCGACGAAGAAGGCGGTGCGGAACGAGTTCCAGAACGCGGTCGTGAACTGGGTGTTTGACAGCGCCATCTCGTACCAGCGCAGGCTGTAGCCCGGCGGTGGAAACTCGAGGCGGTAGCTGTCGGAGAAGGAAAGCACCACCGCCATCACCAGCGGCAGCAGGAGAAAGACGGTCAAAGCCAGGACGTAGGCTTCGAGAAGCCCGAACCCCCGGCGCTCTTCGGCTTGCGCGGCCATCAGACGCTCCTTGCCCACGGTGCCAGACGGCGCAACACGACGTTGGTCGACGCCAGGAGCACGCCCATGATCAGCAGGACCATGACCGCCATCGCGGCCGACATCGCCCAGTTCACCCGTCCCATCGCCTCGTTGTAGATGGCGGGCGCGATCATCTGGAAGCGCGTGGTGCCCATCAGGGTCGGGATGACGAAGTCGCTGAGCACGTTCGCCAGCACGAGCTGGAATCCGGCGACGAAGCCGGGCAGCATCAGCGGCACGACCAGCGTCCAGAACGCCCGGCGCGGCGTGGCGCCGAGGTTTCGTGCCGCTTGGGTCAAGGTCAGGTCGATCTTGGCCAGCGCGTTGACGAGCGGCAGCACGGCGAGAGGCAGGTAGCGGTGGACGAGGCCGATCCACATGCCCTCGGTCTCGTAGAGGATCTTCCACGGCGTGTCGGTCAGGCCGAGCGACATGGCGATCGAGTTGATGAGCCCGGAATCCGAGGTCACCACCATCCAGCCGTAGACGCGCACGATCACGCTGACGATGAGCGGCGTATAGACGGCCCACAGCAGGATGATGCGCGAGCGCCGCGACCAGCGGACGACGAACCAGGCGAAGGGGAAGCCCAGCACGAGGCAGGTCACCGACACCCCGGCCGCCACCCACAGGCTGTTGAGGAAGACGCGGATGTAGAAGGGATCGGTCAGGATCTTCGCATAGTTGGCGAAGGAGAAAGCCGGGATGAAAAGCCCGGCATCCGTGTCGAGGTTGAAGCTGTACCGCAGGATGAGAAGCAGCGGGAACAGGAACAGCGGGACGAGAAGCGCAAAGGCCGGGATCAGCCACAGCCAGGCAGGCGACAGTCTTCTGGATTTGCTCGAAAGTGCAGCCATGGCCGTGCCTAGCCCTGCAGGATGTGCGCACGGGCGGGGTCGAAGTCGAGATAGACGTTCGCGCCGTATGCCAGATGGGGAGCGTCCTGCGGCGGCAGCTCGACGACGATCTGCCGGCCGGCGAGGTCGATGACGTAGCGCACGGCCGAGCCGAGGAAGGTCGAGAAGGCGAGGCTGCCCGGTGCGCTGGCGTGGACGGCCGTCGGCCCGGTGGCGATGCGGATCTCCTCCGCGCGCAGGTAGAGCGTCGCCTTGCCGGCCTGGAGGCTGCGGCTGCCGTCGAGCGCGAAGCCGATGCCCGAGGGGCCGGACAGGCGCTGGCCGGACGACGGGCCCTCGATGTCCACCGGCAGCTCGGAGCTCGAGCCGAGGAAGCTCAGGATGAAGGCCGAGCGCGGCTGGTGATAGATCGCCTCGGGCGCATCGGTCTGGACGATCCTGCCGGCTTCCATGACCGCGATGCGGTCGGCGATGCCGAACGCCTCGCGCTGGTCGTGGGTGACCAGGATGGTGGTGATCTGGAGCTGGCGCAGCAGCACCGACAGCTCGATCTGCATGGCCTCGCGCAGGTTCTTGTCGAGCGCGCTCAGCGCCTCGTCGAGCAGAAGCACGTCCGGCCGGATGGCGAGCGTGCGCGCGATGGCGACACGCTGCTTCTGCCCGCCGGAAAGCTCGTTGGGATATCGCTCCTCGAGCCCGTCGAGCTTGAGGAGCGCAACGGCCTCCGCGACCCGCTTGCGCATGGAGTCCCGTTCCTCGCCGGCGGCGCGCAAGCCATACTCGATGTTGCGCCGCACGGTCATGTTCGGGAAAAGGGCGTAGTGCTGGAAGACCAGGCCGGTGCGCCGCAGATGCGCGGGCACCCCGGTGAGGGAACGCCCGCGGACGAAGATGTCGCCAGCATCGGCATCGACGAAGCCGGCAATGATCTGCAGCAGGGTGGACTTGCCGCAGCCGCTCGGGCCGAGGAAAGCCAGAATCTCGCCGCGTCCGACCTGGAGCGACGCATCCTTGACGGCATCGACGGCGCCGAAGCGCTTGCGTACCGACCTGATCTCGAGATCCGCCTCCATCTTATGCAGCCTGGATTTCCCGTTCCCAGCGGGTAAGCCAGTCCGACTGCTTCGACGCGAGATATTCCTCGTCGAGGAACTGCAGCTTGGAGGCATCGGTCATGACCTTGGCCGAGACGTCGGCATCCAGCTCGACGGTCTTGTTGACCGGCAGGGCCAGGAACTCGGTGGCCAGTGCCTTCTGGACTTCGGCGGAAAGGGCGAAGTCGATGTACCTAGCGGCAAGCGCCGGGTCCTGCGCCGTCTTCGCGATGACCAGATCGTAGGGCGAGGCGCTGACGCCTTCCTTCGGCGTGGCGCGGACGATGTTGGCGTTGTTCTTCATCAGCGACGAGATGCGGATAGAATATTGCGGCGCGACCGCCACCTCGCCGCGTTCGATCATCGCCGAGGCCTGCCCCGGATCGCCGTAGAAGACCCGGACGTTCGGCTTCAGCTCGGCGAACTTGGCGAAGGCCGCGTCGATCGCCTTGTCGTCCTTGTAGTCGCCGCCCATCGCGATCGCGACCATCGAGAGCAGGTAGCTCTGCGTCTGCACCCGCGCGGCCGGCAGCGCGATCTTGCCGGCGAGGTCGGGACGCCACAGGTCGAGCCACGACGTCAGCGGCTCCGACACCTGGTTGGTGTCGACCATCAGGTCGAGGCTGTCCATGATGTAGCCCGCGCCCGCGCCGTTCTCGAGAAGCACGCCGTCGATGCACTGGGCGAGATTGGGCACGTCGGCCGGGTTGAACGGCTGCACGAGGCCGGCCTTGATGGCGCGAAGCGCAGGCGAACGCGACACCATCGCGACATCGAACGTCGCGGTGCCGGCCTGCATCTTGCCGATGACGCCGGTCGAGACGTCCTGCTCGTAGGCGACGTCGCCCAGGCCCGCCGCAGCGAACGGCTTGGCGATGAGATCGGCCAGGACGGCATAGGGGCCGCCGAAATGCGTTACGGTCAACGCGCCGGCGGCGCGCGAGGCGGCAACGAAGCCGGCCTGTCCGAGACCGGCGACCACGCCCACGGAACCGGCGAGACGCAGGAACTGTCTTCTGTCGAGAGTCGAAGCCATTTTGGTACCCCTCATATTTTTGGTTGGCGGTTAATTGTCTTGCATGAAACCCTATATTTGTCCACATTGTAATTATCACAATGTATGTATTTGCACTGCACAATTTTGGAGCAATTTGCGCGGCGATGCAGCACATTACGTCAGGCGCGACAGGCGGAGATCGCCAGATCGGCGGATTTCGCCTAGTCGCGCAACGCATTAGCCTTTCCAGGCTATCGAATGGGCAAGACGAGTGAAGGATAGGCACATGACGTCATTGTTGCTGCGCAACATTAGCTGGCTCTACACCTGCGATGAAAACGACCGCGTGATCGAAGGCGCGTTCGTGCTGGTGCGCGACGGGGTCATCGCCGACATCGGCAGGGAGCCGACGCAGCACAGGGCCGACGAGGAGATCGACCTCGCCGGCCATGTCGTGACGCCCGGCATGATCAACCTGCATCACCATTTCTACCAGTCGCTCACCCGGGCGGTGCCGGAGGCCGACCGCACGCCCGCGCTCGAATGGCTCTTCACCATGTACCAGTTCTGGGCCGCGGTGGACCCGGAAGCCATGTACTGGGGCACGATGACGGCCGCGGCGGAGCTGCTGAAAAGCGGCGCGACGACCGCCGTCGACCACTCCTATCTCATGCCCGGCGGCAGCCCGGACTACGTGACGGCGCAGATCGACGCCGCGCGCAAGCTGGGGCTGCGCTTCCATCTGGTGCGCGGCTCGATGGTGACGATCGAGGCGAACCTCGCCGACAGGCTGCGCCCGATCCTCGGCGACGGGCTCGACCGGCTTCTCGACCGGGAAGAGGAGATCCTGCCGCTGCTGGAAAGCGCCCTCGCCCATACCGACGGCAGCAAGGGCTCGATGCTGCGGATCGACCTCGGCCCGACCGGCGTCACCTACGCCAAGCCCCACCTGATGAAGCAGATGGCGCGTCTCGCAGAGGAATACGGCTCGGGGCTGCACACCCACTACCTGCCGCGGCAGGTCGAGCGCGACATGGCGCAGACCATGCTGGGCATGACGCCGCTGGAGCTGCTCGACCGTTCCGACTGGCTGCGCCCCGGCACCTGGTTCGCCCACTGCACCGAGGTCAACGACGAGGAGATCGCGCATTTCGCGCGCTGCGGCGCCGGCATGTGCCATTGCCCGCGCACCGTGGTGCGGCTCGGCTACCAGAAGCCGAGGGTCGACGCGTGGCGCAAGGCCGGCGCCAATGTCGGCGTCGGCGTCGACGGCCCGGCGTCGAACGACGGCGGGTCGCTGCTGTCCGACCTCAGGCTCGCGGCGACGCTCCACCGCATCGACACCGGCAACCATCCCGGCCCCGGCGACTGGATGTCGCCCTACGACGCCCTGCTGCTGGCGACGCGCAATGCCGCCCGCACCCTCAACCGCGACGACATCGGCGCGCTCGCCGTGGGCATGCGCGCCGACATCGCCGGCTTCGACATGCGCAAGCTGTGCTACGTCGGCTCGCTCGCCGACCCGCTCGGCGGCCTGATCCTCGCGGGCACCAACCCGGATGCGTCGTACACCATCGTCGACGGCCGCGTCGCCGTCCGCGCCGGCACGCTGGAAACCCACAGCGAGGCCGACATCATCGAGAACGGCAACCGCATGGCCGGCAGGATCAGGAACGCCTATCAACAGCGGCACGCCGGCGGAACGGCCTGACGGAGCGCAGAGCCTACGGCCCGGCGGGCGTCGTCCCGCCGGGCGTGGGCGCTTTGCGTGCCGGACGGCTATTCGAACGTCACGCTCACCGTCGGGCTGCCGGCAAGGCCCTCGTAGGACACGGTCGCGGTCAGGCCCGGCTTCGGCGCCAGCAGCGGGCCGAAGGAGCCGACGCTGACCAGGTCGCCTGCCTTGAACTCCACGCCGTTGTCGCGCAGCCACAGCACCGCATTGAGCGGATGGCCGAGAACCGCGGCGCCGGGCGCGCGTGCCAGTTCCTGCCCGCCGCCGTCGGTGACCACAACCTGCATCGCGCCCAGCGAGGCGAGGAACGCCTCGCTCTGCTCGACCGGGATCGCCGCGCCGAGCACGCCCTTGCGCGCGCCGACATTGATCGCCGTGATGATCTCTGCGTCGAGCGCCTTGGGGTTGTCGACCACGAGATCGGGCAGCTCGATGAACGGGTGAACCGCCGACAGGTGCGCCAGCACCTCCTGCGGCGTCTTCGCGGCATTCACCGCCGGGTCGGCGACGACGACGATCATGTCGGCCTCGAAACGCGGCAGAGCGCCCCAGCCGGCCGGCACCGTGGCGCCGTCGTCGAGCATCATCCGCGAATAGAGGATGCCGCGCACCGGCTGGCTCGCCCCGAACGCCTTCTGCGCCGGCTCGCTCGTCAGGCCTGCCTTGTAGCCTGCCGGCGCGCCCCAGCTTTGCGACAGGATCCCGACCAGCTTCGCCTGCGCGCACAGCGCGTCCTCGGTCGAGGCCACCTCCGGCGGCGGGGCGGGCGTCGCGGCCAGCACGTTCTCGGCCAGCTTGGCG
>JAEZXF010000042.1 GCA_023419995.1 Pseudomonadota bacterium
CCGGAAATGATTAACGCTTCGCTGCCCGCGTCGCCAGCGGCTGTGGATCTTAACCGGGGATTAACCATGCCGGTGGAAGTTCGGGGCGTCGCCGCGAACCCCGCAGGCCGGCCCCGTCGCGGCCCACAGTTCGAGGATTTGCAGTGATTCGCTTCGAGAATGTCGGCTTGAGATACGGCATGGGACCGGAAATTCTCCGCGACATCTCGTTTCACCTGCCCGAGCGGTCGTTCCAGTTCCTCAGCGGGCCCTCGGGTGCCGGCAAGACGACGCTGCTGCGCCTGCTGTTCCTGTCGCTGAAGCCGACGCGCGGGCTGATCACGGTCTTCGGCAAGGACCGCTCGCGCATCACCCCGCGCGACCTGCCGCTGATGCGGCGGCGGATCGGCGTGGTGTTCCAGGATTTCCGCCTGCTCGACCACATGACCACCTACGAGAACGTCGCGCTGCCGCTGCGCGTGCGCGGGCGCGAGGAGGCGAGCTACCGCGCCGACGTGGTCGAACTGCTCAAGTGGGTCGGGCTCGGCGAGCGCATGCACGTGCTGCCGCCGGTGCTGTCGGGCGGCGAGAAGCAGCGTGCCGCGATCGCCCGCGCGCTGATCGAGCAGCCGCGCATCCTGCTCGCCGACGAGCCGACCGGCAATGTCGACCCGCCGCTGGCGCGCCGGCTGCTGCGCCTATTCATCGAGCTGAACCGCCTCGGCACCGCCGTGGTGATCGCCACCCACGACCTCGGCCTGATGGAGCAGGTCGACGCGCGCCGCATGGTGCTCTCCGGCGGGAGGCTCGAGATCCATGACTGAGCCGGGCCGCCTCGCCGAAGCCGTCGCGCGGGCGCTGCCGGCCCTGCGCAGCCCCGGGCCGGACCGGCGGATGGCGCCGATCGTGCCGCCGCAGAACGTTGCGGGCAGCGCGCTGATCCTGGTCATCGCCATCATGACCTTCCTGTCCTGCCTCACGCTTGGCGCGGTGACGCTGGTGCGCGACACGGCGTCGGCGTGGCAGACGCAGATCGCCCGCGAGGCGACGATCCAGATCAAGCCCGCCGACGACCTCGACATGGAGGCGGCGCTGGCGACGGCCCAGCGCATCGCCGCCAGCTTCGCCGGCGTGCGCTCGGCCTCGGTGGTCGACCGCGCCGCCACGCACCGCCTGCTGGAGCCGTGGCTCGGCGCGGGCTTCGACCTCGACGAACTGCCGGTGCCGCGCCTCGTCATCGTCACCATCGACCCGGTCAACCCGCCCGACTTCATCGCGCTCCGGGCGACGCTCGCCGTGGAGGTGCCGCAGGCGATCCTCGACGACCACCGCACCTGGGTCGACCGGCTGGTGGCGATGGCCAACACCACGGTGACGATCGGCGTGTCGGTGCTGGCGCTGATGCTCGCCGCGACCGTGCTGTCGGTGGTGTTCGCCACGCGCGGGGCCATGGCCGGCAACGGCCACATCATCGAGGTGCTGCATTTCGTCGGCGCGGAGGCCCGCTTCATCGCCGGCGAGTTCCGGCGCCACTTCCTGCTGACGGGCATGAAGGGCGCTGCCGCTGGCGGCGCGGCGGCGATGGTCGTCTTCCTCGCCTTCTCGTGGTGGTCGTCGCGCAACATGGCGACGCCGCAGGCCGACCAGGCGACGGCGTTGTTCGGCAACTTCGCCATCGGCTCCTCGGGCTATGCCGGCGTCGCGCTGATCGTCGTCGTCGTCGGTGCGCTCACCGCCGCGACCTCGCACCTGACCGTCGTCTCCTATCTCGGCGACCTCGACACGACGCGGCGCGACGGCTGAGGCCGCGGGCGGCCGGACGAGGGCGGCCCTGCGCCGCAGCCGGTGAAGACGGCTATCCTTTGCCGCAATTCGCCGCTATCGATTGACGCGATGAAGGGGCGAGAACCGACGCATGCAGCGACCGGAGGGACGCCGCGCCCGAAAGGGCTGCGGCTGGCCGGCATCGTGCTCGCCGTTCTCTTCGGCGGGGCGCTCGCCTTCCTCGGCGGCTTCGCCGCCTTCGCCTCCCACGTGGCGCGGTTGACCACGCCGGCGGAGATGGCCGACGCCGACGCCATCATCGTGCTGACGGGAGGCGAGAAGCGGCTCGACGCGGCCGTGGACCTGCTCAAGTCCGGCAAGGGCCGGCGGCTTCTCATCAGCGGCGTGCATCCGGCGGCTGGGCTTTCCGACCTGCAGCGGGCGACCGGCGGCGACGCGCGGCTGTTCTCGTGCTGCGTCGACATCGACCACGCCGCGCTCGACACGATCGGCAATGCCGAGGAAAGCGCCAAATGGGTGACAAGCCACGCCTACGACCGCATCATCGTGGTGACCAACAACTACCACATGCCGCGCAGCCTGCTCGAGCTGAAGCGGCTGATCGGCGACGCCGAGCTGGACCCCTATCCCGTGGTCAACACGCGCCTCGACAGCGGCGAATGGGTGGGCAACCGCGCTGCGCTGCGCGTGCTGTTCACCGAGTACGCCAAGTACCTCGCAGCCGTGGTGCGCGGGCTGCTGCCGGAGATGCAGGCGCGCCAGGCCACGGCGCACGCCGACTCGCATGCGGCGCGGTGACGCCCCTGCCTGAAACATGCGGCGGCCGCCGCAGGCCGGGCGTTCCCCTTTGCGTCCGGCTGGTGTAACCAGCAGGCGCACGATAGTTTCCGGATCCGTCTTCCATGCTCGCCGTCCGCTCGCTGGCGTTCAACATCGCCTTCTATCTCAGCCTGATCGTCCAGATGCTGTTCTGGACGCCGTTCTACTTCCTGGCGCCGCGCCACCTCGCATGGTTCGTGCCGCGCTTCTGGGCGCGGTCGAGCCTCAAGCTGCAGGAGTGGCTCGCCGGCACGGAAAGCCGGATCGAGGGCATGGAGAACCTGCCGGAGGGCTCGTTCATCCTCGCGCCCAAGCACCAGTCGTTCTGGGATACGATCTCGTTCTTTCCCTACCTGCGGGACCCGGTCTACATCCTCAAGCGCGAGCTGATGTGGATCCCCTTCTTCGGCTGGTACGTGGCCAAGATGCGGATGATCCCGATCCATCGCGGCAGCCGCTCCAGGGCGCTGAAGCAGGCGCTGAAGGTGGCGCAGGTGCGCATGGCCGAGGGTCGCCAGCTCATCATCTATCCCGAGGGCACGCGCCGGGCGCCGGGCGACGAACCCGCCTACAAATGGGGCATCGCCGAGATCTACGCGACGCTGAACGTGCCGGTCGTGCCCGTCGCTCACGTTGCCGGACTCTACTGGCCGCGGCGCAGGTTCCTGCGTTATCCGGGCGTCATCCACGCCCGTTTCCTGCCGCCGATAGAACCGGGGCTGGAGAAGGAGGCGTTCATGGAGCGGCTGATCCGCGAGACGGAGACGGCCTGCGACGAGTTGCTGGTCGAGGCGGCGCGCTCGGCGAACCCGCCGCCCTTTCCGCCCAGCGCCGCCGCGCGCCTCAGGGAGCTGGGCGTGGAACCGCCGGCGACGACGGGCTGAGGCGGGCGGCGACGTCCTCCAGCCAGCGGTCGCGGATGCCGAGCGCGCGCAGGTGCTCGAGTGTGTTGAGGACGTATTCGTCGTTGGGGCCGGAGTGCCCGGCCGCGCCCGAGATGGTGCGCACCATCTCGTCCATGCCGACGCCGCCGGCATATTGCTGGTGCCGGCGGTCGACGACATAGGCCACCGCCTCGACCGTCGGCCCGCCGTCGAGCCGCACCGGCAGCCGCTTCTCGCGGTAGACCTTCGTCACCATCTCGCGGTCGCGCAGATAGGCCATCACCTCGTCGGTCAGGTCGCCCGGCACGCGGAAGGCCATGCCGAGGCATGAGCCGCCCGGCTCGAGGCCGAGCACGAGACCCGGCCGCTCGGGCGTGCCGCGATGGACGTGGGAGCGGATGCACAGGGTGCGGCGATAGCCGGCAAGGCGCGCGCGCGCGGTCTCGACATGCGCGAAACCCGGCCGCCACATCAGCGAGCCATAGCCAAACACCCAAAAATCGCCCATATCGCCGAACCAGATTCGCTTCTTCACGCGGTTCCGCCCGGAAAGGCGCTTCCCGCATTTCCTGGAACTGCCCGAGCCGGAGTTATTGCCGGCATCCGAGGGGTAACGAGGCCGGCGCCATGACGTCAAGCAGTCAATCACGGACGAATTACGGCAGGCGCTTCTTCTGGCTGGCGGTGGCGATCGTCGTGGCCGGCGGCGCCTACACGGCCGGCTGGTTCTATGCGGCGCGTCTCCTCGTCCAGGAGGCCCAGGCCGCGGTCGCCACGCTCAACGGCAGCGGACGGCGGGCGAGCTGCGAGAACGCCGAGGCGCGGGGCTATCCGTTCCGCATCGGCCTGTTCTGCCGTTCGGTGATGTTCGAGGACGGGCGCAAGGGCGTCGCCTTCCAGGCGCGGTCGTTCTGCAGTGCGGCGCAGGTCTACCAGCCGTGGCGCGTCATCGGCGAGCTGGATTCGCCGGCGCGGCTGGAGGCGCCCGGCATCCGGGCGCTGGCGCTCGACTGGGCGAGCCTGCGCGCCAGCGCGCGGCTTTCCCGGCCGCTGCCCGAACGGCTGTCGCTCGAAGGCAGCGACGTCGCCGTGCGCGTGGACGAGCCGGGCGTGACCCTGCCGGCGCTGCTGCGCTCGGACAGCGCCGAGCTGCACCTGCGCCCGGCGGGCGACGACCTCGACGTCGCCCTGCGCTTCGCGGGGCTGCAGCTCGAGCAGGGCATCGTCGGGACGGTGGCGGTGCCGCCGCTGTCGGGTCTGGTGGACGCCTCGCTCGTCGACGGGGCGCTGCCCGGCGGGTTGCCGAGCGGCCGGCCGGGCGACCTGCGCGGCCGCTCGGGCACGCTGCGCACGCTCATGGTG
>JAEZXF010000346.1 GCA_023419995.1 Pseudomonadota bacterium
TATTCGCTGTTCGCTGCTCCCTATTCGCTTCTCTCACCTCGCCTTCTGGCCGAACAGCACCTTTTGCGCTTCCTTGTCTTCGGCGAGGTTTTTCCGGTATTCGTTGCCGAGCGCGCAGCCGCGCTCCACGGCCGGGCGCGCCAGGACCGTCTCGAACCAGCGCTTCAGGTTGGGGAAGTCGTCGAGGTCCTGGCCCTGGTTCCTGTAGGGCATGACCCAGCCGATGCACGCCATGTCGGCGATCGAATAGTCGCCGGCGAGATAGTCGCGCTCGGAGAGCCGCCGGTTCATCACCCCGTAGAGCCGGTTGACCTCGTTGGTGTAGCGCTCGATGGCGTAGGGCACCTTCTCGGGCGCGTATTGCCGGAAGTGGTGCGTCTGGCCCGCCATCGGTCCCAGGCCGCCCATCTGCCAGAACAGCCACTGGTCGCCCTCGACGCGGCCGCGCTCGTCGGCCGGATAGAAGCGACCGAACTTGCGGCCGAGATATTGCAGGATCGCGCCGGATTCGAAGACCGAGATCGGCTTTCCGTCCGGTCCTTCCGGATCGACGATCGCGGGCATGCGGTTGTTGGGCGAAATCTGCAGGAACGCCGGCTCGAACTGCTCGCCCTTGCCGATGTTGACGTACTTCACCTCGTAGGGAACGCCCAGTTCCTCGAGCATGATGGTGATCTTCCAGCCGTTCGGGGTCGGCCAGTAGTGGAGTTCGATGGGGGCGGTCTGCGTGGTCATGCGTTTCTCCTTGCTGCGGCGAAGAAAGCACAGGCCGCGGCCCTGCGCCAATGAAACCCGCTTAAGCTGCTGTTAACGTGATTGAACGGCACATGAACGGCCGTCTCAGCCATGGTTCAGCCACGTTCGGGCATCCTTTCGCCACAAGTAAGGAGACGCCCGATGCTCGCCCGCCGCTTCACCATTGTGTGCCTGCTGATCACCATCTTCGGCATGGGCCTGTCCATCCTCGTCGCCGAGAAGAGCCGCAGCGGGCGCGCGCCGGGCGTCGTCTACCAGTTCTGCGACACGACCTATTCCGGCTGTGCCACCGGCCTGCGCCGCTGAGGAGGCCCGAACGATGACCCGCTCCACCGCAACCCGCCTCGGCATCGCCTCCATGCTGCCCCGCTTCGCGCTTCTCGTGGCCGCACTGCTGGCGCCGCTGGTGGCGATGCAGTCGGTGCAGGCCGGCTCCGAGACCTTCATCGAGGACAGCCGCAAGCTGTCGAGCGGCGCGGGCCTCGTCCTCGTCGTCAGCCTCCAGCGCGGCTGAGCCCGTCCACGCGGCGTTTCGCGGGCGCCCCACGCCTCCCCTCGAAACATCAGCCGCAACTCATTATGATGGGGCATGGAAAAGCGAATCCGCCACGATCCCATCGAAACCGTCTCGACGCCGGAGCCCTACGCCCGCCGCAGCTTCGCCGACGCCGGCGAGGCGGTCGAGGCGCTGAAGGCGCTCTACGAGCGCAACACGCTTTTCCTGCGCAGCTCGTTCGCCGCGCTCGCCGACGGCGTCGACCGCCAGCAGCGCTACCGCGCCTTCTATCCCGAGATCGGCGTGTCCACCTCCTCCTTCGCCCGGGTCGACTCGCGCCTGGCCTACGGCCACATGCCGGAGCCGGGGCACTACGCGACGACGGTGACGCGGCCGGACCTGTTCGAGAACTATCTCCACGAGCAGCTGCGCCTGCTGATCCGCAACCACGGCGTGCCGGTGACGGTGGGCGAATCCGAGACGCCGATCCCGCTGCATTTCGCCTTCCTCGAAGGCACCTATGTCGAGGCGCCGGCAGCCGAGCGCATCCGGCGGCCGCTGCGCGACCTGTTCGACGTTCCCGACCTGAACGGCACCGACGACCACATCGTCAACGGCACCTACGAGACGATGCCGGGCGAGCCGATGCCGCTCGCCCCGTTCACCGCCCAGCGCATCGACTATTCGCTGCACCGGCTGTCGCACTACACGGCGACGAGCCCGCATCATTTCCAGAACTTCGTCCTGTTCACCAACTACCAGTTCTACATCGACGAGTTCTGCGCGCTGGCGCGCGGGCTGATGGCCGAGGGCGGCGGCGGATACGACGCCTTCGTCGAGCCGGGCAACCTCGTCACCCGCGCCGGCGAGGACCAGCCTTCGGACGGCGCCATCCCGCCGCGCCTGCCTCAGATGCCGGCCTACCACCTGGTCAAGCCGGGGCACGGCGGCATCACCATGGTCAATATCGGCGTCGGCCCCTCCAACGCCAAGACGATCACCGACCACATCGCGGTGCTGCGCCCGCATGCCTGGCTGATGCTCGGCCATTGCGCGGGCCTGCGCAACACGCAGGCGCTGGGCGACTACGTGCTGGCCCACGCCTATGTGCGCGAGGACCACGTGCTGGACGACGACCTGCCGGTGTGGGTGCCGATTCCGGCGCTGGCCGAGATCCAGGTGGCGCTGCAGGAGGCGGTGGCGGAGGTGACCGGGCTTTCCGGCTACGACCTCAAGCGCATCATGCGCACGGGCACGGTCGCCACCATCGACAACCGCAACTGGGAGCTGCGCGAGCAGCGCGGCCCAGTGCAGCGCCTGTCGCAGTCGCGGGCGATCGCGCTCGACATGGAATCGGCGACCATCGCCGCCAACGGCTTCCGCTTCCGGGTGCCCTACGGCACGCTCCTGTGCGTGTCGGACAAGCCGCTCCACGGCGAGCTGAAGCTGCCGGGCATGGCAAGCGACTTCTACAAGCGGCAGGTGGCGCAGCACCTCAAGATCGGCCTGCGGGCCCTCGAGAAGCTGGCGGCGATGCCGCCGGAACGGCTGCATTCGCGCAAGCTGCGCAGCTTCTCCGAAACCGCCTTCCAGTAGGCCTGCGGCGTTGGACGCATCGCGATCCCCCTCGCCCGCCCGCGGCACGCGCGGGGGCCGGGCATGGCTCGCGCTCCGGCTGGGCGCGCTCGCCGGCGTGGCAGGCCTCGGAGCCGCCCTCGCCTTCGGTTATCTCGGCCGGCTGCACCCGGCGCTCGACTCGCTCTCGCACCTGCGGCTGCACCTCGCCGCGCTGCTCCTCCTCTGCGTGCCGGTCCTGCTGGCGCTGCGGTTCCGCGTCGAGGCGCTGTTCGCCGTCGTGCTGGGTGCGGCGTCGATCGCCCAGACGGTGGCCTGGCAGACGGGCCCGGACGGCCTGCCGGACGGGCGGGACGACGCCCCGGAGACGGGGCCGGTCGCCGTCTACCGGCTGATGCATCTCAACCTGCGCTACGACAACCCGACGCCGGAGGCGGTGCTGTCGCTGATCGGCCGGGTGCGGCCCGACATCGTGACGCTGACCGAGGTGTCGCCGCCGTGGGCGGAGAAGCTGGCGCTCGTCGAGGCCGCCTATCCCTACCGGCTGATCTGCCGGCCGCCGACCTTCATCGGCGCGGCGGCGATCCTGTCGCGGCGGCCGTTCGCCGAGGGCGCCGAACCGGCCTGCGCCGACCGGGGCGCCTTCGCCCATGCGCGCGTCGACCTCGGCGGGCGCAGCGTCGAGGTGGTGGCGCTGCATGTCGGCTGGCCGTGGCCGTTCGAGCAGCCGTGGCAGCTTCCGCGCCTCGAGTCGCTGCTGCATACGGTCGGCCGGACGGCGATCCTCGCCGGCGACCTGAACTCGGTGCCGTGGAGCCACACGGCAAGGCGGCTGG
>JAEZXF010000431.1 GCA_023419995.1 Pseudomonadota bacterium
GATTCGCGCGCCGCCCCTGCGAGCGGTCCCTGATGACGGCAACGCGGCGGTGTGCATAATCGGGCCGACAGGGAGGCCCTCATGACCAGCGCATACGATCTCGACCTCGGCAAGAACGCAGCCAACCACCAGCCGCTGACGCCGCTGACCTATCTGGAGCGCGCGGCGAAGGTGTTTCCCGCCCACGTCGCCATCGTCCACGGCGACAGTCGCGTCACCTATGCCGAGTTCTGGCGCCGCTCGCTGAAGCTCGCCTCGGCGCTGGCCAGGCGCGGCATCGGCAAGGGCGACACCGTGTCGGTGATGCTGTCGAACACGCCGCCGATGCTCGAGGCGCATTTCGGCGTGCCGATGGTCAAGGCGGTGCTGCATTCGCTCAACACCCGCCTCGACGCCGCCATCGTCGCCTTCCAGCTCGACCACGCGGAATCGAAGGTGCTGATCGTCGACCGGGAGTTCTCGGCCGTGGTCAAGGAGGCGCTGGCGCTGGCGACGGTGAAGCCCCTGATCATCGACTTCGACGATCCCGACTACGGCGACGACGCGCCCTATCCCAAGGGCGAGCGAATCGGCAGCCTCGACTACGAGGATTTCCTCGCTGCGGGCGACGAGGACTTTTCGTGGTCCATGCCGGACGACGAGTGGGACGCGATCTCGCTCAACTATACCTCCGGCACCACCGGCAACCCGAAAGGCGTGGTCTACCACCACCGCGGCGCTGCGCTGATGGCCTACGCCAACACCGTCCACGCCGGCATGGGCCGCCACCCGGTCTATCTGTGGACGCTGCCGATGTTCCACTGCAACGGCTGGTGCTTCCCGTGGACGCTGGCCGTCACCGGCGGCACGCATGTCTGCCTGCGCTGGGTCCGCGCCAGGGCGATGTACGACGCCATCGCCGACCACGGCGTCACCCACCTGTGCGGCGCGCCGATCGTCATGTCGACGCTGATCAACGCGCCCGCGGCCGACAAGCGCGACTTCCCGCAGACCGTGACCTTCAACACCGCCGCCGCCCCGCCGCCGGAGGCCGTGCTCGCCGGCATGGCCGATGCCGGCTTCGCCGTCACCCACCTCTACGGCCTGACCGAGACCTACGGCCCCGCCGTCGTCAACGAATGGCTCGCCGACTGGGACGACCTGCCGAAGGGCGAGCGGACGGCGAAGAAGGCGCGGCAGGGCGTGCGCTACGCCGCGCTCGAGGGGCTGACCGTCCTCGACCCGGAGACCATGCGGCCGACGCCCGCCGACGGCGAGACCATCGGCGAGGTCATGTTCCGCGGTAACATCGTCATGAAGGGCTATCTCAAGAACAAGGCCGCCACCGAGGAGGCCTTCGCCGGCGGCTGGTTCCACTCGGGCGACCTCGGCGTCATGCACCCGGACGGCTACATCCAGCTGAAGGACCGCTCCAAGGACATCATCATCTCCGGCGGCGAGAACATCTCGTCCATCGAGGTCGAGGACGCGCTCTACAAGCACCCGGCCGTCGCCTCCTGCGGCGTCGTCGCGCGCCAGGACGACAAGTGGGGCGAGACCCCGGTCGCCTATGTCGAGCTGAAGCCGGGCGCGAGCGCGACCGAGGAGGAGATCGTCGAGCACTGCCGCGCGCTTCTCGCCCGCTTCAAATGCCCGCGCACGGTCGTCTTCGCCGAGATTCCCAAGACCTCGACCGGCAAGATCCAGAAGTTCCAGCTCCGGGAGATGGCAAAGCACCTGTAGGCCGCCGCGAGGCGGTCGGGGACGAACCTGCCGCGGGGGACGCCGGGTGCGTCCTCGCGGCGGATTTCAATTTCGTCACAATTCCGTTTAGGATCGCCCTCACCTTGATGCCGAAATCATTGCAGGGGCGCGCGGATGGCAGTTCTGGGAAGGGTGGGGTCCGAGGAGGGTCGGGCGGCCGAGGCCGACGAGTACGATCCCCGCAAGCTGTCGAGCCCGCAGGTCTTCCTGCTGTCGATGCTGATCTTCCTGGCCATCGTCGGCTTCGTCGCCGCGATCCTCTACCGCCAGATCTCGTCGGCCTTCCAGACCAATCCCGGCCTGAACGGACTGATCCTCGGCGTGCTCGCCGTCGGCATCCTGCTCGTCTTCGGGCAGGTCATCCGCCTGTTCCGCGAGGTGCGCTGGGTCAATTCCTTCCGCGCCGGCACGGACAAGCGCGATCCGGTGCTGCTCGCCCCGATGAAGGCGCTGCTGTCGCGCTCGTCGGCGGCGTCGCTCTCCACCTCGTCGATGCGCTCGATCCTCGACTCGATCGCCACCCGCCTCGACGAGAGCCGCGACATCTCGCGCTACCTAACCGGCCTCCTGATCTTCCTCGGCCTGCTCGGCACCTTCTGGGGCCTCCTGCAGACCATCGGCTCGATCAGCGAGACGATCCAGTCGCTCGATCCCGGCACCGGCGACGTCAACGACGTGCTCGATTCGCTGAAGGCGGGGCTTTCGGCGCCGCTCTCCGGCATGGGCACGGCCTTCTCGTCGTCGCTGTTCGGCCTGTCGGGCTCGCTGGTCCTCGGCTTCCTCGACCTCCAGGCCGGCCGCGCCCAGACCCGCTTCTACACCGAGCTGGAG
>JAEZXF010000522.1 GCA_023419995.1 Pseudomonadota bacterium
GCGGGGGCAAGGACTGCCGTGGCCGCCAGCAGCGCGGCCGTGACGATGAGCTTTCGCACGTGGGATCTCCCATTTTGTATGCGGCCTTTTTTGCCGCACGTTCCACTGGCAAGGTTATGTAGACATATCTCGCCGCATATGTGAATACACTTTTTCACGCATATTCCCGCCGGCTGGATTTCTCGTCCCGGACGTCTGTTCGCCCCCGCTCTCGCGGCGGGGTTGTCCCGGTTGGCCGAAGGCTCGGCCGCCCCGCGCGGGAGCGGCCCGAGGGCCGCCCGCGCCCGCCGGGAAGCGCTATTCGGCGGCGACGGCCAGCGGCGGCCGCGCGGCTCCTTTCTCCAGCTCGCGCCACGTCTCGCGCGCCTTCCCGATGCTGCGTTCCTTGATCGGGCCGTAGCCGCGGATCTGCTCCGGCACCTCGGCGACGGCGACCGCCGCGGCATGGCTCGCCGGCGACAGCGTCGCCAGCGCGGCCTCGACGTGGCGGCGGTACTCGCCGATCAGCGCCCGCTCGGCACGGCGCTCGGCCGTGTAGCCGAACGGGTCGAGCGCGGTGCCGCGCAGGCCCCTGAATTTCGCCAGCACGCCGAACGCCTTCATCATCCACGGGCCGAACGTCATCTTGGCCGGCTCGCCGGTGTTGGGGTCCTTGCGCGCCAGGAGCGGCGGCGACAGGTGGAAGGTCATCCGGCCGTTGCCGTCGAAGGTCTCGGCCAGCTGGCGGCGGAACGAGCCGTCGGTATAGAGCCGCGCCACCTCGTACTCGTCCTTGTAGGCCATGAGCTTGAACACGTAGCGCGCGACGGCCTCCGACAGCGGCCCCTCCGCGCCGGTCGCCGTCTTCTCTCGGCGGCGCACCTGTGCGACGAAATCGGCGTAGCGGGCGGCATAGCGGGCGTTCTGGTAGGCGGTGAGGAAGGCCGTGCGGCGCGCCACCGTCTCGTCGAGCGACTGCGGGCCGGGCGCGGCGGCCGCCGGCCGCTTCGGCAGCAGCGCCTCGATGGCGGCGGGGTCGGCGGCGGCGAGCCGGCCGAGGCGGAAGGCGGTGCGGTTCAGCTCCACCGCCGCGCCGTTGAGCGCGATGGCGCTGTCGATGCTGGCGGAAGCCAGCGGGATCAGCCCGCGCTGCCAGGCATAGCCGACCATGAACAGGTTGGTGGCGATGGAATCGCCCAGAAGGCTCGTGGCGAGCTGCGTCGCGGCCACGGTCTCGACCTGCTCGCGGCCGGCGACGTCGCGCACGATGTCGGTGAGGCCGAGGCCCTGCACCTTGAAGTCGGGATCGCGGATGAAGGCGCCGGTGATGGTCTCCTGCGAGTTCAGCACGACGCGGGTCGTGCCCTTGCCGATGACGCCGAGCGCCTCCTTGCCGGCGGCGACGACGAGGTCGCAGCCCAGCACCCCGTCGGCCGCGCGCATCGAGATGCGCACGGCGGGGAGGTCGGCGGGCTGCGGCGCGAAGCGCAGATGCGTCGTCACCGGGCCGCCCTTCTGGGCCATGCCGGCCATGTCGAGGGTGGAGCAGCCCTTGCCCTCGAGGTGCGCGGCCATGGCGAGGATGGCACCGATGGTGATGACGCCGGTGCCGCCGATGCCGGTGACCAGCACGTTCCACGGCCGGTCCAAGACGAACGGCGCCGGCTCGACGATGGGGCGGGCAGCGATGGCGCGCGGGTCGACGTTCCTCGGCCTGCGCGGCTTCACCCCCTCGATGGTGACGAAGGACGGGCAGAAGCCCTTCACGCAGGAGAAATCCTCGTTGCACGACGACTGGTCGATGCGGCGCTTGCGGCCGAACTCGGTCTCGACCGGGGTGACGGAGAGGCAGTTCGACTTCTTCGAGCAGTCGCCGCAGCCCTCGCAGACCAGTTCGTTGATGACGACGCGGCGCTCGACGCGCGGCTTGGGGTCGCGCTTGCGGCGGCGGCGCTTCTCCGCGGCGCAGGTCTGGTCGTAGACGATCGCCGACACGCCCTCGACCTCGCGCAGCTCGCGCTGCACGGCGTCCAGCTCGTCGCGGTGGTGGACGGTGACGTGGGCGGCGAACGGCTCCTGCCCGGCATACTTCTCGATGTCGTCGGAGACGACGGCGATGCGCTCGACGCCCTCGGCACGGAGCTGGTTGGTGATGCGCTGCGGGTTCAGCGTGCCGTCGTGGCGCTGGCCGCCGGTCATCGCCGTCGCGTCGTTGAACAGGATCTTGTAGGTGATGTTGATGCGCGCGGCGATCGCGGCGCGGATGGCGAGCAGGCCGGAATGGAAATAGGTGCCGTCGCCGAGGTTCTGGAAGACGTGGCGCGTCGGCACGTAGGGCGCCTGGCCGATCCAGTTGGCGCCCTCGCCGCCCATGTGGGTGTAGGTGGCTGTGTTGCGGTCCATCGCCTGCGACATCCAGTGGCAGCCGATGCCGGCGAGCGCGCGGCTGCCCTCGGGCACGCGGGTCGAGGTGTTGTGCGGGCAGCCCGAGCAGAAATAGGGCGTGCGCTGCACCGGCGCGAGGCCGGCGAGCTTGCCCGCATCGACGTCGGAGAGCCGGCCGATGCGCGCCACCAGCGCCTCATCCCCGATAAAAGGCAGAATGCGCGCAGCGATGGCGCGCGCGATCTGCACGGCGGTCAGGTCGTCGTGGGCGGGCAGCACGATGCGGTTCTCGCCGTCGCGCTTGCCGAAGACGCGCGGCCGGCGGTCGGCCGGCATATTGTAGAGGATGTCCTTGATCTGCCCTTCGAGAAGCGGCCGCTTCTCCTCGACGATCAGCAGTTCCTCCAGTCCGGCGGCGAAGGCCGCCAGCCCCTCGGGCTCCAGCGGCCAGACCATACCGACCTTGTAGATGGAGATGCCCAGCTCCAGCGCGCGGCCTTCGGAAATGCCGAGTTCCTCCAGCGCCTGCCTGACGTCGAGATAGGACTTGCCGGTGGTGACGATGCCGAGCCGGCGGCGCGGCCCGCCGAGCGCGACGCGGTCGATGCGGTTGGCGCGGGCGAAGGCGAGCGCAGCCGGCAGCTTGAAGTTGTGCAGCCGGCGCTCCTGCTCCTGCGGCGTGTCGGGCCAGCGGATGTTCAAGCCCCCGGCCGGCTTGTCGAAGTCGAGCGGGGCCTCGAAGGCGACGCGGTCGCGGCCGACGTCGATGGAGGCGGAGGAATCGACCGTCTCGGCGATCAGCTTCAGCGACGCCCAGCAGCCCGAATAGCGCGACAGCGCCCAGCCGTAGAGGCCGAAATCGAGGATCTCCTGCACGCCGGCCGGGTTGAGCACAGGGATCATCGCGTCCATCAGCGCGTATTCGCTCTGGTGCGAGGTAGTGGACGACTTGCAGGTGTGGTCGTCGCCGGCGAGCAGCAGCACGCCGCCATGCGGCGCCGAGCCGGCGAGGTTGCCGTGCCGGAAGGCGTCGCCCGAGCGGTCGACGCCCGGCCCCTTGCCGTACCACATGGAGAAGACGCCCTGCTTGTTGGCCTTCTCCAGCAGGTTGATCTGCTGCGTGCCGAGCACCGCCGTCGCGGCGATGTCCTCGTTGAGGCCGGGCATGAAGCGGATCTCGTTCAACTCGGCGAAGCGGCGGGCCTGGCCGAAGCCGTGGTCGAGGCCGCCGAGCGGCGAGCCGCGATAGCCGGTGACGAAGCCGGCCGTGTCGAGGCCGGCGGCGCGGTCGCGCCAGCGCTGCACCATCGGCAGCCGCACCAGCGCCTGCGTGCCCGTCACATAGATGCGGCCGTCTTCCAGCAGGTACTTGTCGTCGAGCGAAACTGCCGGAACCGCCATCACAACCTCCGAAGGCGCGCGCATCTGCCACGGCCGGGGGCCGGCCGAACGGTGGAACGCGTGCAAATGCAACTATGTTCTTATCATCATCCAATACTGTATACTCATTGGATTGTCAATGTGGGATGATGCATTCCGGCTATTGGCCGGCTAT
>JAEZXF010000550.1 GCA_023419995.1 Pseudomonadota bacterium
CCCCGCCAAGCTGCCCTTCACCGAGCGCGTCCGGCTGCGCCGCGCCCTCGACTATCCCGACGAGAGCGCCGGCCGGCGCATGCAGACGGAGTTCGTCGCGGTGCCGCCATTCTGGACCGTCGGCCAGACGATCGACTATCTGCGCGAGGACAAGAACCTGCCCGACTCGTTCTCGCAGGTCTTCGTCATCGACCCGACCTTCCGCCTGCTCGGCGCGGTCGACCTCGACCAGATCCTGCGCACCCGGCGCAGCGTCAGGATCGAGGAGATCATGCACGAGACGCGCCATGCCATCCCGGCCACCATGGACCAGGAGGACGCCGCGCACGAGTTCGAGCAGTACGACCTTCTCTCGGCCGCCGTCGTCGACGAGAACGACCGCCTCGTCGGCATCCTCACCATCGACGACGTGGTCGACGTCATCCAGCAGGAGGCCGAGGAGGACCTGATGCGCCTCGGCGGCGTCGGCGACGAGGAGCTGTCGGACAGCGTGCTCGCCGCCTCGCGCTCGCGCGTGCCGTGGCTCTTGGTCAACCTGGTGATGGCCTTCCTCGCCGCGTCGGTCATCGGGCTGTTCGACGCCACCATCCAGCAGATCGTGGCGCTCGCGGTGCTGATGCCCATCGTCGCCGGCATGGGCGGCAATGCCGGCTCGCAGACCATGACGGTGACGGTGCGCGCGCTGGCGACCAAGGATCTCGACATCTACAACGCCGGGCGCATCATCCGCCGCGAGATCGGCGTCGGCCTGCTGAACGGCGTGATCTTCGCGACGCTGATCGGCATCGTCGCCGGCCTGTGGTTCGAGAACCCGCATCTGGGCGGCATCATCGCCACGGCGATGGTCATCAACATGCTGGTCGCCGCACTTGCCGGCATCCTGATCCCGCTGCTCCTCGACCGCTTCGGCGCCGACCCGGCCGTCGCCTCGGCCGTCTTCGTCACCACGGTGACCGACGTTGTCGGCTTCTTCGCCTTCCTCGGCCTCGCCACCTGGTGGTTCGGGTTTCTCTAGACGGTTGCGGCTCCGGGGAGCCGGCAGTCGGCCGCTTTCCGGCATTCGTGCGGATCGCGGCGTCGCATGTCCGCCGGAAGGCGCCACCCTTTCACTTCCTACCTCTGTCCAGCCTGCGCCGTTTACCCTTCGCCGCGTCATGAATTGACTTTTACGTAAATGCCGTGCCAAATCCTGTAACAGATTCATGACGGGATGCCGCGATGCGGGAATATTACACGATCACCGAGCTCACCCGCGAGTTCGACATCTCGACGCGCACGCTGCGCTTCTACGAGGACGAGGGGCTGATCGCGCCGCTGCGCCGCGGGCGCACGCGCCTGTTCCGCCAGTCGGACCGGCACCTGATCAAGCAGATCATGCGCGGCAAGCGCCTCGGTTTCTCGATCAACGAGATCCGCGAGATCATCCAGATGTACCGGGAGCCGCCCGGCGAGGTCGGCCAGCTCAAGCTGATGATCAAGCGCATCGACGAGAAGCGCGACGACCTGCGCCAGAAGCGCCGCGACCTCGAGGAGACGCTGGCCGAGCTCGACAACGCCGAGGAAGCCTGCGTCGAGCGGCTGGCCGAGCTCGGCGTCAACACCTGAGGCGCGCCGCGCTCCGGCGGAGCAGGCGACGCGCTTCCGTTCCTGATCTCATGCATGCCCTTGTCCCGAAACCGGTTTCCGCTTTCGGGCAAGGCGCGTCAGGCTCGAGTCGGCGGCGCCGCAGGGCTCAGAGCCAGCGGCGCACCTTCTTCCTGTAGTCGCGGTATTTCTTGCCGAAGCGGGCTTCGAGATGCCTTTCCTCGCGCTCGATGGCGAGCTTCGTCGTCGCGAAGGCCGCGACCGGCGCCAGGAGCAAGAACCAGACGATGCCGGAGATGAGGCCGATGCCGATCATCAGCATGGTGTTGCCGACATAGATCGGGTTACGGGTGAACGAGAACGGCCCCTGCGTGACGAGGTGGTCCGATCCCCTGTTCGGCATGATGGTGGTGCGGGCGCGGCTCATCGCCCGCATCGCGGCGACGTCGATGGCGATCGCGCCCGCGACGACCAGCCAGCCGACCGCGAACAGGAACTCGCCGAACGCGCCGGGAATCCACGCGAGCGGGAACAGCCAGTGGAGGATGATTGCCAGCGCGGCTGCCGCGACGTAGATCATCGGCGGCCATGGCAGCGTATTTGGCCTGTCCTGGATCGTGCTCATTGCCCCTCCCTTCCGGCCCCTTCCGTTTCGGTGCTGAAACGCTCCGCCTCGAAGGTGCACGCAGAGACGATCTCCTGCAAGCGCCGCGACGTCTCGTCGCTCTGCCGGCCTTCGTAGATCTCGTCGAAGCGGCCCTCGGCGACGATCTCCTCCAGCATGCAGACGCAGTAGTGGCCGCAGAAGGCGGCGTCGTGCGTGGTCTCGCACTGCGCGACGCAGGCCCGCGTGAACTGGATGTCGCGCGGCGCTTCCGCCGCCGGCACCGCCTGCGCATAGAGCCACAGGCCGCCGATCAGAACCGGCTGGTGGACGAGATAGAAGGCGAGGCTGTGCCGCCCGGCCCATTGCAGCGGCCTCGTCCAGCAGGCGAGGGAAAGCCTGCCCAGCCGGTCGAGCAGCCCGGCCGCCTGCGCCATCCGCGCCCCGGCGATGCCGGCCAGCACCGCGGCGAACCACGGGAACAGCGGCACGTAGTCGTTCGATCGCGGATTGACGCTCGAGAGACCCACCCACCACAAGGCCGGATGATCGAAGAAGGCGCTGCGCAGGAAGGAGGGAGCCACGGCGACAGCGACGGCGACCGCCACGGTGACGGGCGCCGGCAGCCGCAGGAAGGCGAGGCCGAGCACGCTCGCCAGCGCGATCTGGTGCAGGATGCCGAAGAAGATGAAGCCGTTCGGCACCGCCAGCCAGGTGGCGAGCGATATCGCCGCCGCGGCCGCCCCGACCATGGCGAGGCGCTTCAGGAACGGCCTGATCCGGATGCCGCGGCCATGCGCCAGCCACAGGCTGACGCCGACCAGGAACAGGAAGCTCGTGGCGATGCCGCGGGCGAAAAGCCGCCAGCCGCCTTCGGCGGTCATTCCCGGAGGCGCATGGCCGAAGAACTCCAGGTCCCAGGTGAAATGGTAGACGGCCATGGCCAAGAGGGCCGCGCCCCGCGCGAAATCGAGCGCCTCAAGACGGGGTTTGTCGTTCGCGGATCGCTGCACTAGTGTTTCCCGACTCAACTTCGCCAGCCGCCGACGTTTCCGATAGCACGAAACCGGCCTTGCCAACCAAGATCGAAAGGAAGCGGCCATGCACAGCGTGCACGCCAACGGCGCATCGATTCCGGCCCTTGGCCTCGGGACGTGGACGCTCAAGGGCGACGAGTGCTCCGGCATCGTCGCCGAGGCGCTGCGCGGCGGCTACCGCCATGTCGACACCGCCGCGATCTATGCCAACGAGGAGGCGGTCGGCGCCGGCCTGCGCGCCTCCGGCGTCGCCCGCGACGCGGTGTTCGTGACCACGAAGGTATGGTGGACGGATCTCGGCGCCGCCGACCTGCGCCGCGCCGCGGAGGCGAGCCTGTCGCGGCTGGGGCTCGATGCCGTCGACCTGCTGCTGATCCACTGGCCCAATCCCGCCATCGCGCTCTCGGACACGATCGGCGCGCTCAACAGGGTGCGGCAGGAAGGGCTTGCCCGTCATATAGGCGTGTCCAATTTCCCCACCGCGCTGCTCCGGGAGGCGATCGCCCTGTCGGACGCGCCGCTCGCCGTCAATCAGGTCGAGCATCATCCCTATCTCGACCAAGGCAGGGTGCGGGCCGTGTGCGAGGCGGCTGGCATGGCGATCGTCGGCTACTGTCCGCTTCATCGCGGCGGCGGGCTGCTGGAGGAGCCCGTCATTCTCCGCGCCGCCGAGGCGCACGGCAGGACGCCGGCGCAGGTCGTGCTGCGCTGGCACGTCCAGCAGCCCGGCACCGTCGCCATCCCCCGCACCACCCGCAAGGAGCGGCTGGCCGAGAACGCCGCCATATTCGATTTCGCGCTGTCCGACGCAGAGATGGCGCAGATATCCGCGCTCGGCGCGGCCGCGAGCCGCATCTGCGACTACGATTTTTCGCCGCGGTGGGACCCGGCATAGGGGCCGGAAGGCCGCCGCTCGTTCAGGGCGCGCGGCAGCCCTTTTCCTTCTCGATGCGCACGATGCGGTCGATGTTGGCCTGCTCGTGCCTGTTGAAGCGCAGCTTGCCCGTGTCCTGGACGTAGCAGTCGGAATTGTCGAACTCCGCCTTCGCCGCCTGCGTTTTGAAGCAGTAGCCGTTGTCGTTGTAGATCGAGTTGCGCACGTACCACAGGTTCTGGCACGACAGCCCGCGCAGGTCGTCGCGGCTGAACGTCTCGATATGCGTGCATCCCGTCGTGCCGAGCCCCTCGAAGCAGCCGGCCGTGGCCGTCGCGGGAAGACCGACGAAAAGCACTGCTGCCGCGATACCGATGCGCATTCTGGCGATCTCCATCGTCAAGGCCGCCGCAGCACGACGCGCGGCGTTGCCGGGCTGATCATAGCCGCACGTCCGCGCCGGAGAAAGCCGGATCGTGCGGCGGTGAGGCCGCCGGCGTCAGACCTCGACCGGCTGGCGCACCCGCGCCTCCTCGCCGAACACCCGCAGGTAGCGGGCGATCTCCGCCGGGTCGCCCGTCGCCTTTTCCGGGTTGTCGGAAAGCTTGACCGCCGGGCGGCCGTTGGCGCCCGTCACCTTGCAGACCAGCGAGATCGCCTTCAGCGCATCGTTGCGATCCGGCGCGCAGTCCTTGAAATCGTTGGTAAGGTTGGTCCCCCAGCCGAACGACATCCGCACCTTGCCGCGGAAGTGCAGATAGGCCTTCTCGATCGTGTCGACGACGAGCCCGTCGGAGAAGATCAGCAGCTTGTCGCGCGGGTCGCGGCCGTGCTCGCGCCACCATTCGACGATCCGCTCGCCGCCCTCGATCGGCGGCGCGCTGTCCGGCCGGAAGCCGGTCCAGTCCGCCACCCAGTCGGGCGCGCCGCGCAGGAAGGAGGCGGTGCCGAACGCATCCGGCAGGACGATCAGCAGGTTGCCGCCATAGTAGCGCTGCCAGTCCTGCAGCACCCGGTAGGGCGAGGCGCGCAGCTCCCCGTCGGAGGTGGTGAGCGCCGCCAGCACCATCGGCAGCTCGTGCGCGTTGGTGCCCAGGGCCTCGAGGTCGGTGTCCATCGCCAGGAGCACGTTCGACGTGCCGGTGAAGGAGGCGCCGATGCCTTCCTTCAGTGCCTCGACGCACCAGCGCTGCCACAGGAAGGAATGCCGCCGCCGCGTGCCGAAGTCGGAGATGCGCAGGTCGGGATACTTCTTCAGCTTCTCGACCTTCTCCCACACCTTCGCCTTGGCGCGGGCATAGGTGACGTCGAGCGCGAACGGCCCCATCGTCTTCAATGCCGCGCGCGACCGCAGCTCGTTGATGATGGCCAGCGCCGGGATCTCCCACATCGTCGTGTCGTGCCAGCGCCCGTGGAAATGCAGCTCGTACTGGCCGTCGCGCTTGGCCAGCTCGTATTCGGGCAGGCGGAAGTTCTCCAGCCAGGCGAGGAAGTCCGGCTCGAAGATCTGCTTGCGGCCGTAGAAGGTGTTACCCGCGAGCCAGATCATCTCCTTCTTGGTGAAGCGCAGCGTGCGCGCGTGGTCGAGCTGGGCGCGCAGCTCCTGCTCGTCGATCTCCTCGGCGAGCCGCACCGAGGTCGCCCGGTTGATGAGCGAGAAGGTGGCGTCGACGTTGCGGTAGACGCCCCAGATCATCTGCAGCATCAGCAGCTTGTAGAAATCCGTGTCGAGCAGGCTGCGCACGATCGGATCGAGCTTCCAGGTGTGGTTGTAGACCCTGCGGGCGATGTCGGTCTTTGGCATGTCCCTGCGCTTTCCTGCGTGGCGCGCCAGCGGAACCGAACAATCCCGCCTTGTCAATGCGGCGGGCCGGCGCGCAAACGACAATCGCTTGCGCCACGCCCGCGCCGGCCGAGGGCGCGTCGTGTGCGGTGGGCGGGCCTCAGCGCCGGGCGCGGATCAGCGTCTTGCCGTCGCCGTCGAGCACGGCGAGCGTCCCGTCCTGCCCGACGCGGAAGGTCTTCGCCGTCTCGAAGGCGGCGAACAGCGCGCCTTCCTGGCCGGCCAGCGGCTCGGGACAGGCCATCAGCGTCGCCGCCGCCCTGCCGAACTCGATGGAGGCACCGTCGACGGTGAAGGAGCCGCGGTAGGAATTGCAGACCTTGCCGGAGAACGTGCCCGCCTCGTCGAAGGCGATGGTGGCGTTGGCGTCGTCGGCGAGCCTCAGGCCGCCGATCTCGGAAAGGCGCCATTCGCCCTTGAGCATCTCCTTGCCGTCGATCCCGAACGGCGGCGGCGCCGCGTGGGGAGAAAGGCGCAGCGTGCCGACGTCGACCCGCGCCGCGGCCGTGTCGACCGCCACGGGCTCGCTCAGCCAGCGCATCGCGGATTCGACCAGGATGCCGCCGCGCAGCACGTAGCGCGTGCCGGGCTCGAGGTGGGCGCGCGGAACCTCCAGCGTGAACGCGACCGGCACCTGCCGGCCGTCGAGCGCCGTGCGCGTCTCCGCGGTGACGGGATCGCCGTCCGCGGCGTCCTCGGGCTTGATCTCGACGATGGCGACGGCATTGTCGGGCAGGGCGATGCGCTGCAGATAGGTCAGCTCGCCCGTGATGGTCAGCATCGGCTCGATACCGTCGGCGCGGGACGGGCCGGCGGCGAGCATCGCGGCGGAGGCGATGGACGCGAGCATGAAGCCGCGGCGGCTGGCGATGGTCGTGGACACGGGGGCAACTCCCTTCAACGCGGATTTTTGCGCCCTATATCATAGGTGCAGATGAATGATGCATGAACGCGCCGGGCCGGAAGCCGGCGAAGGCAGGGAGCCGGAAGTGGCGATCCACGTCTGCCCGATGACGAGAGTCGAGGAAACCGTTGCCGCTTCGGGCGCGACGCGGCTCGTCACGCTGCTCGCCTCCGGCACGGTGTTCGAGCGTCCCGCCGCGATCGCCCCGGCGAATCATCTCAGCCTGTGGATGAACGACATCGTCGAGGCGCAGGCCGGCCTGGTCGCGCCGGGCAGGGCGCATGTCGAGAGGCTGCTGGCCTTCGCGCAGGAGTGGGATCGCGCGCAGCCGCTCGTCATCAACTGCTTCGCCGGCATCAGCCGCTCGACGGCCGCCGCCTACATCGTCGCGGCGGCGCTGGCGCCCGCCCGCGACGAGATGGACATGGCGCGGGCGCTGCGGCGGCTGTCGCCGTCGGCCACCCCGAACCCCGGCCTGGTCCGGCACGCGGACGCGCTTCTGCGGCGCGAGGGGCGCATGGTCGCGGCCATCGCGGCGATCGGTCGCGGTGCCGACGCCTTCGAAGGGACGCCTTTCGTCCTGCCGCTCGGCGGTTGACGCAACGCAAGCACCGGCAATGTTTGACTTGCTTCGCGTCTGCGCCTGCGCTAACCCTCGCCGCGTCGCAGCAAGCCTGCGCCGCGCGGGGGCCGGCGGGAAATTCTGTCGCGGTCGCGCTTCCCGTTTCGGTGCCATGCCTATCGCGGCGGGACACAGGCAAGCCAACGGAAGTGACCATGAGCGAGCTACTCGGTTCCTATCTGCCCATCGTGATCTTCATCGGTGTGGCGCTCGTCGTCGGTGTCGCCTTGCTCGTGGCGCCGTTCATCGTCGCTTACAGCGACCCGGACCCGGAAAAGCTTTCGGCCTACGAATGTGGCTTCAATGCATTCGACGACGCGCGCATGAAGTTCGACGTCCGCTTCTATCTGGTCGCGATCCTGTTCATCATCTTCGACCTCGAGGTGGCGTTCCTGTTCCCGTGGGCCGTGTCCTTCGGCGAGGTCGGCTGGTTCGGGTTCTGGTCGATGATGGCGTTCCTCGGCGTGCTGACCATCGGCTTCATCTACGAATGGAAGAAGGGCGCGCTGGAATGGGATTGAACGACAGCTCCCGGACCCTCGTGGCTCCCAGGCCCAAGGGCATCATCGACCCGGCGACCGGCAAGCCGGCCGGCGCGGACGCCCGTTTCTTCGGCGACCTGAACGACGAGCTGTCCGACAAGGGCTTCCTCGTCACCTCGTCGGAAGCGCTCATCACCTGGGCGCGCACCGGCTCGCTGATGTACATGACCTTCGGCCTTGCCTGTTGCGCGGTGGAGATGATCCATTCGGCCATGCCGCACTACGACAGCGAGCGCTTCGGCGTCGCGCCGCGCGGCTCGCCGCGCCAGTCCGACGTGATGATCGTCGCCGGCACGCTGACCAACAAGATGGCGCCGGCGCTGCGCAAGGTCTACGACCAGATGCCGGAGCCGCGCTACGTCATCTCCATGGGCTCGTGCGCCAACGGCGGCGGCTACTATCACTATTCCTATTCGGTGGTGCGCGGCTGCGACCGCATCGTGCCGGTGGACATCTACGTGCCCGGCTGCCCGCCGAGCGCCGAAGCGCTGCTCTATGGCCTTCTTCTTCTGCAGAAGAAGATCCGCCGTACCGGCACGATGGAGCGGTGAGACCCATGAGCGAAGCTCTCAGCGACCTGGCCGCCCACCTGCGCGAAAAGCTCGGCGAAGCCGTGCTCGACAGCGTGATCGCCTATGGCGAACTCACCGTGCAGGTCGCTCC
>JAEZXF010000556.1 GCA_023419995.1 Pseudomonadota bacterium
GCCGAGGCGGTAGAGAGCGCACCGGCGGCGGACGTCGACGAGGCCGCCCAGGCGGCGAGCGAGGACACCGCGCCCCCGGCCGAGGCCGAGGTTGAGGCCGCGGAGCCGGTGGTCGAGGAAGCGCCGAAGAAGAAGCCCGCACGCCGCACCACCCGGAAGGCCAAGGCTGCCGAGCCGGCCGAGACCGAGGTCGCGGAAGCGGCCGCGGCGCTCGACGAGGCCCCGGCCGAGGAAGCGCCGGCCGCCAAGCCGAAGCGCGCGCCGCGCCGCAAGGCTGCCCCGAAGGCCGAGGCGGCGGCGGATGCCGGCGCAGCAGTCTCCGAGGAAGCCGTGCAGGAAGGCGCGGCGGAAGCGGCGGCGCAGGCCGAGGCCGACGAGGCCGTTGCCGAGGTGATCGAGGCCGCGGCGAAGGTCGTACCCTCCGAGCCCGTCGTCACTTCGACCTCGTCCAGCGCGGCGGACGAGGACGGCAAGCCGCGCAAGGGCGGCTGGTGGCAGCGCAAGAGCTTCTTCTGAGAAGCCTCTTGGGCTTACCGAGAAACAGGAAAAACCGGCGCTTGCGCCGGTTTTTTCATGTCGGATGTCACAGCCAGCCCCGGAGGCGGTCGACGGCGGTCGCCACGTCCGCCTCGCTGCCGGCATAGGACAGGCGGAGATAGCGGTTGCCCTCGGCGGTGTCGAAGTCGAGGCCGGGGGTGGCGGCGACGTGGCACTCCGCCAGGAGCCGCCTGGCGAAATCCATGCTGTCGTTGGTATGGCGCGTGACGTCGCAATAGGCGTAGAAGCCGCCGTCCATCGGCGCTGCCAGCGGCAGGCCGAGTTGTGGCAGGGCCTTGTCGAGCAGGGCGCGGTTCGCCCGGTAGCGCTCCTTGACGCGTTCCAGCCCGGCCGTCGCCTCGAACGCATGCGCGGCCGCGACCTGCGACAGCTCCGGCGCGGAGATGTAGAGGCTCTGCGCGATGCGCTCGATCGGACGCACCAGCGCCTGCGGCAGGACCATCCAGCCGACGCGCCAGCCGGTCATGCAGTAGTATTTCGAGAACGAGTTTATCACCGTCACGTCGTCGCCCAGCGACAGCGCCGTGACGTCGCCGGCCGTGTAGGAGAGCCGGTGGTAGATCTCGTCGGAGATGACCGCGATACCCATCTGCCGCGCCGCCTCGACCAGCCGGGAAAGCGCGGCGGCGGGAATCACCGCCCCGGTCGGATTGGCGGGGCTGGCGAAAAGAACGCCCTTCACGGGGCGCTCGCGATGCGCCTTCTCCAGCAGCTCCGCCGTCAGATACCCCTCGCCTTCGAGCCGGATCTCGACCGGCTCCAGCCCGAGGGCGGCGAGGATGTTGCGGTAGGCCGGGTAGCCCGGAACCGTGATCGCCACGCGGTCGCCGGGATCGAACATGGCGAGGAAGGCGAGGTTGAAGCCGGCCGACGAGCCGGTGGTGACGGCGATGCGCTCCGGCTCGACGTCGACGCCGTAGTGGTCGCGGTAGTACACGCCGATCACCTGGCGCAGCTCCATCGTGCCGAGCGCGTCGGTATAGCCGATGCGGCCGCCGGCGAGCGCGCGCGCCGCCGCGTCGCGCACGACCTGCGGCGCGGGATCGGAGGGCTGGCCCACCGCCAAGGACACGACGGGATGCCCCGCGGCCTTCAGCCGGTTGGCCTCGGCCAGCACGTCCATGGCATGGAACGGCTCGACCGCGCTGCGTCTGGAAATGGCGACCGCCATGGCTGCTCCTTCTGGGTGTCGGCATCGGCTGCGCCGCACAAATGCCCGAAAGATTTGGGCATCACAAGTTCATGAACCGTCATGTCTTCCCTTTTCAGCGCATCCCCGGTCGGCTAGCTGTGTCTGCCATGCTTTCGGTGTTCTCCAGGGCCCTGACGGGCCGCCTTCCCGCCGTCGCGGCGCTCGTCGCCGCGCTCGCCCTGCCGCCGTCCGCACCCGCCACGGCGCAGCAGCGCGGCCTGTCCGTGGTGCGCGACGCGGAGATCGAGGCGCTCGTCGCCGACTACGCGCGGCCGATCCTCGAGGCGGCGGGCCTCGGCAAGTCCGGCATCGAGATCATCCTGATCAACGATCCGTCCTTCAACGCCTTCGTCACCGGCCGCCGCATCTTCATGAACACCGGCACCCTGATGATGGCCGAGACGCCGAACGAAATCATCGGCGTGCTGGCGCACGAGGCGGGCCACATCGCCGGCGGCCACCAGCAGAGGCTGCGCGAGCAGCTCGCGCGGGCGCAGACGATGGCCGTCATCGCGACGCTGCTGGGCGCGGGCGCCGTCGCGGCGGGTGCGGCGACCGGAGCCGACGGCCTTGCGCAGTCCGGCGCCGGCATCGCCACCGGCGGCATGGAGGCGGCGCGCCGGTCCATCCTCGCCTACCAGCGCACGGAGGAGACGACCGCCGACCGGTCCGCGATCACCTATCTCGAGCGCACCGGGCAGTCGGCGCGGGGCATGCTCAAGACCTTCGAGCGGCTGGCCGGCGCGATGACGCTGGCCGGCGTCAGGGTCGACCCGTACCAGATCAGCCACCCCATGCCGCGCGAGCGCATCGCCAACCTGGAGACGCTGGCGCGGGCTAGCCGGAACTTCGAGCGCGCGGACCCGCCGGCGCTCCAGCAGCGCCACAACCTGATGCGCGCCAAGATCGCCGCCTACACGCAGGGCCACGCCGCCGCGACGCGCATGTTCGCGCGCGACCCGCGCAGCGTGCCCGCGCTTTATGCCGACGCCATCGGCACCATGCTGTCGGGCAGCGCCCGCGCCGCCGTCGGCAAGATCGACGCGCTGGTCAAGGCCGCGCCGAAGAACCCGTATTTCCACGAGATGCGCGGCGACATCCTGATGAAGGCGGGGCGGCCCGCCGAGGCGGCCGAGGCCTTCGCGACGGCGATGCGGCTCGACGCGCGCCGGTCCGGCATCATCCAGATCGGCTACGGGCAGGCGCTGATGGCGACCGACAAGCCCGACCTCGTGCGCAAGGCGGTGGGCGAGCTGCAGTCCGGCCTTTCCCGCGACAAGAGCTACGCCGCCGGCTACCGCTACCTCGCGCAGGCGCACGGCAAGCTCGGCAACGTCGCCGAGGCGGAGCTGGCGACGGCGGAAGGCCACTTCCATTCCGGCAACCTCCGCGACGCCAAGATCTTTGCCGCCCGCGCCCAGCAGAAGCTGGCCAAGGGCACGCCGGCCTGGCTGCAGGCGCAGGACATCATCAACTACAGGCAACCGGCCCGCTGACGGCCGCCCCAATCGAGGACTCATTCATGAGCAAGGCCATCGCTCTCGGCATCGCCGGCGTCACCGTTTCCTTCGCAATGCTGGCGGCGGGGTTCCTGGCGGGCAGCCGCGGCGACCTCGCCGCCGCGCCCCATGCCGCGGACGGCGCGCGTCCGTCGCTGGCGCAGGCGGCCTCGCGGGCCGAGGTCGAGGCGATCGTGCGCACCTACCTCATCGAGAACCCCGAGATCCTGAACGAGATGCAGATCGTGCTCGAGGACCGCCAGCGCGAGGAGCAGCGGCTGGCCGTGCTCGACGCCATCGGCTCGTCGTCGGACGCCATCTTCAACGCGGACTACGACGGCGTCGTCGGCAATCCCGAGGGCTCGACGACGGTGGTCGAGTTCTTCGACTACAATTGCGGCTACTGCAAGCGCGCCTATGACGACATGGCCGCCATGGTCGCCGAGGACGGCAACCTGCGCTTCGTGCTGAAGGAGTTCCCGATCCTCGGGCCGGATTCGCAGCGGGCGCACATCGTGTCGATGGCCTTCCGCACGCTCGCGCCCGAGAAGTACCCCGAGTTCCATCGCGCGCTGCTGCTCGGCGGTCGCGCCTCGGAGGCGGCGGCGATCAAGGCCGCCCTCGATCTCGGGGCGGACGAGGCGGCGCTGCGCGAGGAGATGAAGAACCCCGCCATCCTCGAAGCCTTCAACGACACCTACGAGCTCGCCCAGAAGCTGTCGATCACCGGAACGCCTTCCTACATCATCGGCCAAGAGGTCGTTTTCGGCGCGCTCGGCAAGGCCGTGCTGAAGGAGAAGGTCGAGCTCGCCCGCACCGACGCGGAGTGAGGCGACGCCCGTCCGGAACATCCGCTGTGGACATGAAAAGAACGCACTTGCGCTCTTTGCCTCGCCGCCTATGCCCTTTATAGAGGTGCGCGGCATGCAGGAACCACGGATTCCCGATATCGTGTTTGCCCCAGGCGGCCCAGCGTCTCCTTGCCCGGCTCAGGCAGCCCGGGCGGAGCCGGCCCCTGCAGGCGCGCTCACGGCCTCGGAAGCCTAGGTACGAGACAGGCGCGCAAGGCGCTGCCGCCGCTGCGGCGCGGCTGAGAAGAACGCAAGGGACGGGACGAAGATGTCGACCAGGAAATCCGGGATTGACCAGCAGCTGATCCGCGATCTCGCGGGCATCCTCGACGAGACGAACCTGACGGAGATCGAGGTCGAGCAGGACGACCTGCGGATCCGGGTGTCGCGGACGCCGGCCCCGGTGCAGGCCCATGCGCCCGCCCTTGCCGCGCCCGTGCCGGCCGCCGCTGCTGCGGCTCCCGCTTCCGCCGCGCCGGCTTCCGCCGCGGCCGACACGTCGCGCAACGCCGTGCCCTCGCCGATGGTCGGCACCGCCTACGGCGCGCCCGCGCCCGGCGCCAAGCCGTTCATCGAGGTCGGCCAGACGGTCAGGGAAGGCCAGACGCTGCTCATCATCGAGGCGATGAAGACGATGAACCAGATCCCCTCGCCGCGCGCCGGCACGGTGACGGCCATCCTGTTCGAAGACGCGCAGCCCGTCGAGTTCGGCGAGCCGCTCGTCGTCATCGAATGACAGGGGCGGGCCCATGTTCCACAAGGTCCTGATCGCCAACCGCGGCGAGATCGCGCTCCGGGTGCTGCGCGCCTGCAAGGAGCTGGGCATCAAGACGGTCGCCGTCCACTCCACCGCCGATGCCGACGCCATGCATGTGCGGCTGGCCGACGAGAGCGTGTGCATCGGCCCGCCGCCCTCGCGCGACAGCTACCTCAACATCCACCAGATCGTCGCCGCCTGCGAGATCACCGGCGCCGACGCCATCCATCCCGGCTACGGCTTCCTGTCGGAGAACGCCAAGTTCGCCGACATCCTCGCCGCCCACAACATCGCCTTCATCGGCCCCTCGGGCGACCACATCCGCATCATGGGCGACAAGATCGAGGCCAAGCGCACGGCCAGGCGCCTCGGCATTCCGGTGGTGCCGGGCTCGGAGGGCGCGGTGTCCGACGAGGGCGAGGCGAAACGCATCGCCGCCGGGATCGGCTACCCCGTCATCATCAAGGCCTCGGCCGGCGGCGGCGGGCGCGGCATGAAGGTGGCGCGCTCCGAGGCCGACCTCGCCGTGGCGCTGGCCACCGCGCGCTCCGAGGCGGGCGCCGCCTTCGGCGACAACGCAGTCTACATCGAGAAGTACCTGGAGAAGCCGCGCCACATCGAGGTGCAGGTCGTCGGCGACGGCGCCGGCAACGCCATCCATCTCGGCGAGCGCGACTGCTCGCTGCAGCGCCGCCACCAGAAGGTGTGGGAGGAGGCGAACTCGCCGGCGCTCAACGCCGTCGAGCGCGAGCGGATCGGCGGCATCTGCGCCCGCGCCGTCGCCGATCTCGGCTATTCGGGCGCCGGCACCATCGAGTTCCTCTACGAGAACGGCGAGTTCTACTTCATCGAGATGAACACCCGCCTGCAGGTCGAGCATCCGGTGACCGAGGCCATCACCGGCATCGACCTCGTCCACGAGCAGATCCGCGTCGCCTCCGGCGGCGGGCTGTCGGTGCGCCAGGAGGACGTGCGCTTCCACGGCCACGCCATCGAGTGCCGCATCAACGCCGAGGACCCGAGGACCTTCGCCCCCTCGCCCGGCACCATCACCCACTACCACACGCCGGGCGGGCTCGGCATCCGCGTCGATTCGGCGGTCTATTCCGGCTATCGCATCCCGCCCTACTACGACAGCCTGATCGGCAAGCTCATCGTCCACGGCCGCAACCGCGTCGAGTGCATGATGCGCCTGCGCCGCGCCCTCGACGAGTTCGTCGTCGACGGCATCAGGACAACACTCCCCCTCTTCCGCGACCTCATCGGCAACAGCGACATCGCAAACGGCGACTACGATATCCACTGGCTCGAAAAATACCTCGCC
>JAEZXF010000055.1 GCA_023419995.1 Pseudomonadota bacterium
GAGCATCGCCGCGTAGTTGGCGAGGCCGAACCCGGCCGGCGTCGAGAACGAGCGCCCGAGGATATGGGCGAGCGGATAGAGCACGAACAGCGCCAGCGGGATGCCGACGACGATCGCCGGCACCGCCGCGGCCAGCCGGCTCCGCCGGTTCTTCCGGCGCGGCTCCTCGGCCGCGTGGCCTGCGGTCAGCGCGGTCATCCGAGCACTTTGATGGTTTCGGCCGGCAGCTCGAGCCCGACCTGCGACGCGTCGGTGATGGCCTTGCAGGCATGGCCGGGCACCTCGGCGACGATCTGCTGCTCGATGCCCTCGACGGCGAAGACGAGATGGGCGAGGTTGCCGAGATAGATCATGTTGCACAGCGTCGCCGGCAGCACGCCGGGGCCGGCCGGGGCCGCGCCGGCGTGCAGGCGCACGTCCTCCGGGCGTATGCCGATCAGCGTCGCGTCCCGCCGCGCCTGCGGCAGCGCCACCGGCCGCCCGGCCAGCTTGCCGTCGGCGACGGGCAGCATGTTCATGCGGCCGATGAACTCGGCGACGAACCTCGACGCCGGCTGCTCGTAGAGCTCGCGCGCCGTGCCGAGCGGGGCGATCCGGCCGGTGTCCATGACGACGATCCGGTCGGCCATGGTCAGCGCCTCCTCCTGGTCGTGGGTGACCATGATGGTGGTGATGCCGAGCCGCTTCTGCAGGTCGCGGATCTCGAGCCTGAGGCTCTCGCGCACCTTGGCGTCGAGCGCCGACAGCGGCTCGTCGAGCAGCAGCACGTCGGGGTCCGGCGCCAGCGCGCGGGCCAGCGCCACGCGCTGCTGCTGGCCGCCCGAGAGCTGCGACGGCAGCTTGTGCGCATGCTCGGAAAGCGCGACGACGCGCAGCATCTCCGCCGCGCGGGCCTCGACCTCGGCGCGCGGGCGGCGGCGGCATTCGAGCCCGTAGCCGACGTTGCGCGCCGCCGTCATGTTGGGAAACAGCGAGTAGGACTGGAACACGACGCCGAAGTTGCGGTGCCGGGCCGGCACTTCCGAGAGGTCGCGGTCGTTCATCCGCACCGTGCCCTCCTCGGCGAGCTCGAGGCCGGCGATGATGCGCAGCAGCGTGGTCTTGCCGCAGCCCGACGGGCCGAGGAAGCAGATGAACTCGCCGTTTTCGATCGTCAGCGAGATGTCGTCGAGCGCAACCGTGTTGCCGAAGCGCTTCGTCACATGCGTAAGAGCGAGCGTCACGCGATTTCCCCGGAAGCTGGCTGTATGGAAAGGGCCGGGCGCGGCGCAGGACGCCGCACCCGGCACGATTGCCGTGCGATGCCGGGGCCTACTAGCGCTCCAGCTCGCGCTGCCAGCGCTCGAGCACCGGGCCGCGGTTCTCCGCCGACCAGGCGAAGTCCATGTTCCACATCACCGAGGCGATGTCCTCCGGCAGGCCGGCCTTCTTGAACTTCTCCGGCATCGCGCCGCCCTTGGCGGTGACGATTTCCTTCCAGTTGTAGTACTCGTTGACGGCGTTGTCGGAGACGGTCCAGTCGAGGAAGCGCTTGGCGCCGTCCTTGTTCTTGGCCCCGGCCATCAGCGCGTTGGCCTCCAGCTCGTTGCCGGCGCCCTCGGCGGGGATGACCATGGTGATCGGATATCCCTCGTCGATGTTCTTGATGGCGCGCAGCGCGAAGGAGGCGCCGATGGCGAACTCGCCCTCGCTCGCCGCGTTGCACGGCCGCGAGCCGCTCTTGATGTACTGGGCGATGTTGCCGTCGAGGCCCTTGAGATACTCCCAGCCCTTCTCCTCGCCCATCATCTGGAGGATGGAGGCGATCATCAGGTAGCCGGTGCCCGACGAGGCCGGGTTCGGCATCACCACCTCGCCCTTGTATTCGGGCTTGAGAAGATCGGCCCAGGAGGTCGGCATCGGCAGGTTCTTGGCCTTCAGCACCTCGTTGTTGACGCAGAACGCGGCCATGTAGCCGGTGGTGGCGAACCACTTGCCGTCCTTGTCGCGGAACTGCTCGGCGATGCGGTCGATGCCGGCCGGCGAATAGGATTCGATCAGCGCGCCGATGCGCGGGTCGATCATCGGGGTGACGGCCCAGCCCCAGATGACGTCGTGCTGCGGGTTCGACGCCTCGGCGAGGATGCGGGCGTGCAGGTCGCCGGTCGACAGGCGCAGCACGTTGACGTCGAGGTCCGGCAGGTCCGCCTTGGCGCGGGCGAGGAACGCCGCGATCTCGTCCTCCTCGTAGGAGGTGTAGACGGTGATGCTGTCGGCGTGCGCGGCCGACAGGCCGATGGCCGTGGAGAAGGCCAGGCCCGCCAGCAGCGAGCGATAGAAGCTGGTGTTGGATTTCGTGGTGTCGGTCATGATGTGATCCCTGTTACCCCTGAGTCTTTTTTGCTCCGCGATGCGCATTCGAGCATCGGCCTTCTCCCGTTAACCGGTAACGGATTTATGACACTCTATGACCCGTTAGCAAAGCGCAATGACCGGGAAACGCCAATGCCTGTCGCAACGGCACGGTCCGGCAGGCCGAACGTCCCCGGGCGGCGGGCCGTCGAGCCCGCCGCCGGAC
>JAEZXF010000066.1 GCA_023419995.1 Pseudomonadota bacterium
CTCCCTTCCGCAATCCAAATCTGCCCCAAATCAAACAGACATGGGGGTGAAGCGCGGCGCGCGGGGGTGGCCGGCCCTGCGCGCCGCCATTGCGATGTCAGGCGGTGGCCTCGATGTCGCCGAGCGCCCAGACCAGGCGGTCCATGTGCTTCTGCAGGTTGAAGTCGATGCGCATGTAGCGCTCGCCGCCGTTCATGATGTCGCGGCCGTCCTTGGCGATGATGCCGCGCTTCAGCAGCTCGTTGAACAGCTTCGTCGAATCCATCGCCGGGTCGGTGATCTCCAGCAGGAAGAAGTTCGAGCGCGAGCCCGGCACCATGCGGAAGCGGTTGAAGCCGGCGAGCTTCTCCGTCAGGTAGGCGCGCATCCTGACGATGGTGTCGACGGTCTTGTTGACGTGCTCGTCGTCGAACACGGCGGCCGCGCCGCCGGCGACCTGCATCTGGCCCATGTTCCAGGTCGGCTTGATGTTGAGCAGCGGCGTGATCAGCTTCTTGTTGGCCGAGATGCCGAAGCCGACGCGCAGGCCGGCGAGACCATAAGCCTTGGAGAAGGTGCGCAGCACGATCAGGTTGTCGTACTCCGGCAGCAGGTGCATGCCGCCCTCGGTCTCGGTGTAGTGGATGTAGGCCTCGTCGAGCACGACGAGGGTCTCCTTGTCGGCCGCCTCGATGATGCGGCGGATGTCGTGCTCCTCGATGAAGCGGCCGCTCGGGTTGTGCGGGTTGGTGACGAAGGCGATGCGCGGCTTCGCCTTCAGCGCCTCGATGTAGTCGTCGACGACGGGATCGAAGCCCTCGCCCATCTTGACGAAGATCGGCTTGCGGCCCTCGCAGTGCGAGTAGATGTGGTAGATCGGGAAGCACGGGTCGTGCATCAGGATGGCCTCGCCCGGCGCGGCGAAGGCGCGGATGACCATCGAGATCACCTCGGTCTCGCCCGAGCCGCAGACGACGCAGTCGGGATCGAAGCCGTAGCGCTTGCCGATGGCCTCGCGCAGCGGCCGCGCGGTCCAGTCGGGGTAGAGGTCGAGGCGTCCCTTCGCCGCCTCGACGGCGGCCAGGGCCTTGGGCGAGGCGCCGTAGGGGTTCTCGGCCGAGCCGAGCTTGGCGATCTCCTCGAGCGGCACGCCGAACTTCTGGGCGACGTATTCCTTGGGCAGGCCCGGTACGTAGACTTTGCCTTCGACAAGCGCGGCGACGCTGGTGCGCACCATTCTTCCTCTCCTCACAGTGCCGTCCGGTGGGACTTCAGATGCCCAAGGTCTACTCCCGCCCGTGCAGCAATGCAATCGAAATGTAATAGGACATTCTAGATAGTTTGCTGCGGAATGCGGCTGGACATGAAAGGGTGATTGTCTCCAAGGTGACATCCGGGCTTCGGCCGCGGAAGCCTGTTCTTGAGAACCGTTCGCATGGCGCGACCAAGGGCCGGGTCCGGGCCCGGCAAGCCGCCCTTGTGCAAAGCCGTCACCTCAAAGCGCGTGGGCTTTCAGACCCGCTTGCCGTGCCTCGGCTCCTCGAAGCAATCCTCATTTTCAGGCTGCATGCCGCCTCCCGTCGCGCATTGCTTCAGAGACATTCGGGAGGATGGCACGCCTGCCCTCCATCTTTGTCGCCCGCGCAGAACGCACCCCGCTCTGACACTCCAACCCGGCGAAGCGTCACCGGTCCTGCACCTGTCGCAGTCCTTCAGAACGAGTGAACGCCCCACGCCTGCAAACGCGGCGAGGGTGCCATCCCGATCCGCCGCCTCGCTGTCGCGAGACCCGACGGATCGAACAGCGGCGCCCCTTCCCCCTGCCTTCCCTCGTCTTTGCCTGTGCCTCCTGCCCTCATCTTCTGAGGAAGTTTCCCCATCCTGGTTTTCCGATGATGTTTCCGTCGTGTGCGACGAGGGTGCCTCGGGAGTATGTTCTGACGGGCCATCCCTTCATGGTCGTTCCGTCGTAGAGGGAGAAGTCGGAGACGGAGAGGAGGTCGGCGGCGCGGACGGTCTTTTCCCTGTTTATGTCGATGACGGCGAGGTCGGCGTCGGCGCCGACGGAGAGGGACCCCTTGCGGGGATGGAGGTTGAACTGCTTGGCGGCGGCCTGCGAGGTGACCTGGGCGATGCGCTGCAGCGACATGCCGCGCTTGTGGTGGCCCTCGGAGAGCATGACGGTGAAGATCGTCGCCATGCCGGGGAAGCCGGAGGCGGCCTGCCAGATGGTGCCCTGCTTCTGGGCGGCGGAGACGGCGCAGTGGTCGGTGCCGACGACCTCGATCTCGCCGGCGATGAGGCCCTCCCAGACGCGCTCGAGGTCCTCGGGCGCGCGCAGCGGCGGGTTGACCTTGCCGAGGTTGCCGACGTCGGACAGCTCGGTGTGGGTGAGGTAGTGGATGCAGGTCTCGATGGTCAGCCCGTCGTAGCGCAGCTGCTGGAGCAGCGCCTCCTCGAGGCCGTCGCGGTCGCCGATATGGACGTAGTAGAGCCGGCAGCCGGCGCGCTCGGCGAAGTAGCCGGCGCGGCGCACGTGCTCGGCCTCGGCGAAGGACGGGCGCGCCGCGTTCCAGGCGACGAGGCCGTCCAGCCCCGCGGCCCTGGCGCGGGCGACGAAGCGGCCGATGATGTCGGTGTTCTCGCAATGGACGCAGGCGACGGCGTGCGGATGGCGGCCGATGACCTCGAAGCTGTCGAACATGATGCCGTCGTCGATCTCGTTGATCATGCCGACGGTCTTCCCGTCCTCGCCGCGATAGGCCATGTAGAACTTGAACGAGGAGATGCCCTGGGCGATGTACTTCTCGATCTCGGCGGCCTGCGCCCCGGTCAGGATGCCGAGATGCAGGCTCATGTCGATGTAGGCGCGCTCCTCGACCGCCGCGATCAGCTCGGGCAGGTCGTCATAGGGCGTGGGCGTCGCGCTCTTGTAGTGGCGGTGGAAGCTGATGACCGTGGTGATGCCGCCGACCGCGGCCGAGCGGCTCTCGGTCTCGACGTCCTCGGCGAAGGTGCCGGCATAGCCGATGTGGGTGTGCGGGTCGATGCCGCCGGGGAACACGTGCAGCCCGTCGACCGGGACCGTCTCGCGCGCCTCGTGCGGCGTGCCGGGGGCGAGGATCGCGGCGATGCGCCCGTCGCGCACCGCGATGTCGGCCCTGTACTCGCCGAGCGCGGGATCGACCAGCGTTCCGCCGGCCAGCACCAGATCGAACATCACTTCCTCCTTCCGCTGCCTCCTTCCGCTACCCGGGGGTGGGTTGGAGCGGGGCGGGCAGCCACCAGAATGCCGGCCGGAGGCGGCCGCCGCTAGCGCGCGCGGCCGAGCAGCTCCGACAGGGCGAGAACGTCGTCGGCTTCCTCGAGCGCCGCCGTCAGCGCCACCAGCGCGTCGGCCCGGCCGCCGAAGCCGCACTCGGCCATCAGCGCGCGCGCCTTGGCCTCGGCCTCGGCATGGAACAGCGACGGGTCCGCGGCGTAGCGCGCGGCCTCCGGGTCGCCGCTCGGGCAGTCGCTCTTCAGCCGGTACCCGGAGCCGTCCCTGCGGCGGGCGATCAGCGCGGTGTGGTATTCCTGCGGGTAGAGCCCGGTATAGGCCTCATCCTCGACCACCGTCACCTTCGCGGCGGCGGCGAGGATCTGCGGCCGGCGCACCGCCTCGGGCGTGAAGTCCGACAGGCCGATCCGCCCCTGCACCAGGCAGCAGGCGATGTGGTAGGGCACGTTGAACTGGGCGTCGACCGCGTTCATCGGCACGGGATGGTAGGTCAGCACGTTGGTGGCGTAGAGCCGGATCTCGACCGCCTCGACGGCATCGGCGGTGACGCCGGCGGCATGGGCCTCGAGCGCCAGGTCGACCGCGCCGTGGCTGAAGCGGCAGCACGGATAGGGCTTGATCGCGGTGCCGGTGCCGTGGAGATCGCTTGCGAGATCCCGCGTCAGCGCGCCGGTATCGAGCTCCTGGTCGTGGCCGAAGGCGGCGAGGAAGCCGCCCTTGCCCTCGATGATGGTCTCGGGGCCGGTGAAGCCCTGCGAGGCGAGGAGCGCGGCGTTGACGCCCGACTGCGCCGCCATGCCGGGATGCAGCCGCTTGATCCACGAGCCGTCGGCGCGCCACTCGACCAGCCCCGCGGCCTGGGTGCCGGCGATGCCCAGCGCCCGCGCCGTCCGGTCGCGGTCGAGGCCGAGCACGACCGAGGCCGCCGCCGCCGCGCCCAGCGCGCCGCACAGCGCCGTCGGGTGGAAGCCGTGGTAGAACAGGCTGCCGCGGAACACCTCGCCCAGCCGGCAGGCGACCTCGTAGCCGGCGAGAAGGCCGAGCAGGAAGGCGCGCCCGCTTGCCCCCGACGCCTCGGCGACGGCGAAGGCGGCCGGCACCACCGCCGCCCCCGGATGCAGCACCGCGATGCGGTGGTCGTCGTCGAGCTCCAGCGCATGCGCCATCTGGCCGTTGAGCAGCGCCGCCTGGCCGCAGGCAAGCCGCACCCCCGTGCCGAACACCGCGCCCGGACCGCCCGAGCCGTAGAGCGTCAGCGCCCGGACCGCGGCCTCGCTCGACGGGGCGACGGCCCCGCACAGCGTCACCGCCAGCGTGTCGAGCGCATAGGTGCGCGCCCGCTCCAGCCCCGCCCCGATGCCGGGATGGCCGCCGAGGTCGACGCAGAACTGGGCGAGCCGGCGCGCGACGGGCGCGGCGCCGGCCGTCGCTGCGGCCGCCGGGGCGGCCGGGGCCGCCTCAGGCATCGACGATCGCCCCGTAGGCGTCCGGACGGCGGTCGCGGTAGAACGGCCACGCCTTGCGCACCTCCTCGATGCGGGCCGGGTCGAGATCGGCGACCAGCACCTCCTCGTCGCTGTCGCTCGCCTGCGAGATGATCCGGCCGATCGGGTCGACGAAGACGCTCTTGCCGTAATAGTCGCTCTCGAACTCCGTGCCGACGCGGTTGACGCCGGCGACGAAGTAGCCGTTGGCGATGGCGTGGCCGCGCAGCTCCGGCTCCCACACGCTCTGCGAGAAGCCGCGCCGCGTCGTCGCCGTCGGCACGAACACCACCTCGGCGCCGTTGAGCCCGAGGCAGCGCGCCCCCTCGGGGAAGTGGCGGTCGTAGCAGATGATGATGCCGATCCGGCCGGCCGAGGTGTCGAACACCGGATAGCCCTTGTTGCCGGGGCGGAAGTAGAACTTCTCGTTGAAGTAGGCGCTCATCGGGATGTGGTGCTTGCGGTAGAGGCCCAGCACCTCGCCCTTCTCGTCGACCACGGCGGCGGAGTTGTAGAGCTCGCCCGCCATCACCCGCTCGTAGAACGGCACGACGATGATCATGCCGAGCGATTTGGCGACCTTTTGCATGCGCGTCATGGTCGGACCGTCGACCGGCTCGGCCAGAAGCTGGTCCTCCGGGTTGATCTTCTGCGGGAAGAACCAGGTGGCGAAGCACTCGGCCAGGCACGACACCTGCGCGCCCTTGGCGGAGGCCTCGCGCAGCATCTCCTCGGCGCGGTCGAGATTCTCGTCCCGGCTCATGGATGCCTTCATCTGGATCAGTGCCGTCCTCATGGGTCCCTCCTAAGCGTGCGCGCCATCCGGCCAAACGGTGAGTGACAATCTCCTAGCACGGCGCATTGTAGCCGTACAATCAAAATCACCGTCCTGATACATTCGATCGACAATGCCCGGACCGCCCCGCGCCCCGGCCGGGCCGCACGCCGCCCCGCCGGATCCATCCCCCGGGCCCATCCCCCGGCCGCCGATGCTCCCCCTATTCTGTCGCCGCCCCAGTGCCGGGCAAATCGACTTGCAAACACCGGCGTATTTCTGCCGGAAGGGGACGGCCGCAACTTTGCCGATCCAGCGCAGGAACCTGGCGCTCCCCAAGTATCCGCCCAAGTATCCACAGAGTTCCGCCGCGTCCATCGCGCGCATGGACGGCGACTATAATGTCTTCTAAATTGTCCTCGAACACAATTCAAAGGGCGGCGACCGCTTATGACCGATTCATGGGTTCCCGAACTCACCAAGGACAACGCTCCGCTCTACCACGCCATCGCCGACGCCATCGAGCGCGACATCCTCAAGGGCGCCCTGCGCACCGGCACCAAGATGCCCACCCACCGCGCCCTCGCCAACCAGCTCAAGGTCACCGTCGCCACCGTCACACGCGCCTATGCCGAGGCATGCGCCCGCGGCCTCCTCGTCGGTGAGGTCGGACGCGGCACCTATGTCCGCGGCGCACCCACCCCGCCCGACACCCGCGGCGCAGAGGCCGACATCATCGACTTCCGCCTCAACCAGCCACCCACAGCCGAGGTCGAGGACATCCTCGCCCGCGAGATGGGCTCCCTCGGCGAGCGCGTCCGGGCCCTGCGCCTCCTCGGCTACCAGCTCGCCCCGGGCAGGCCCCAGCAGCGCGCCGCCGGCGCCCGCTGGGCCGCCCTTGCCGGCGTCGACATCGACCCCGGACGCGTCGTCGTCACCAACGGCGCCCAGCAGGCCCTCATGGCCACCTTCACCGTCCTCACCCAGCCCGGAGACCTCGTCCTCACCGAGAGCCTGACCTATCCCGGCATCCGCAGCCTCGCCGACCTCTTCCGCGTCACCATCAGGGGCCTCGACATCGACGACGACGGCGTCGTCCCCGCAAGCTTCGAGGCCGCGTGCCGCGCCGGGCCCGTCGCCGCCATCTACCTCACGCCCACCATCCACAACCCGACCGCGGCAACCCTGCCGCTCGCCCGCCGCGCCGAGATCGCCCGCATCGCCGCCCGGCACAACGTCCCCATCGTCGAGGACGACATCTACGGCCCCCTCATCGGCGGCAACCCGCCGCCCATCTTCACCATGGCCGAGAGCGACTGCTACTATATCTGCGGTACCTCGAAGACCGTCGCCCCCGGACTGCGCATCGGCTACCTCATCGCGCCCGCCCGCATGGTCCAGTACCTGTCCAACGCCGTCCACGCCACCACGTGGTCGGCACCCCCCCTCAACGCCGAGATCGTCACCTCCTGGATCGAATCCGGAACCGCCGAGCGCATCCTCGACCTCCACCGCGCCGAATCCGCCCGGCGCATCGCCATGGCCCGCCGCATCCTCGCAGGCTTCGACACCGTCATCCCCGATACCGGATACCATCTGTGGTTGCGTCTGCCGGACGAATGGCGCAACGCGGACCTCGTCCAGGCCGCACACGCCAACGGCGTCGCCGTCTCCCCAAGCAACCTCTTCGCCGTCGACCCAACCGACGCGCAGCCCGCAATCCGCGTCAGTATCGGCCTCCCCGACACCGCAGACCTCGTCGAACAGGGCCTCGTCCGCCTCCGAGACACTCTCCTCGGATACAACATGCCGAAAAACCTCATAATCTGAGGCAAAACACACCCTACACAGCAAACGGAACACCAACCGCACGACGCGTCGCGCCGGGTCTTGTCCGGCCCGTCGGGTGGCGGGGGCAGCTTTGCAGCCGAGGTCAGGGAAGGCCGGCATCTGCCGCCGGTGAAAGTCGGCGCGAAAGCCAGCGGCCTATTCCGCCGCGTCGCGCCCCGCCTCGTCAGGGGCGTCGGGATGGCTCGGGGCGGTTTCGCAGCCGAGGTCGGGGAAGGCCAGCACCCGGCGCCCGTGGAAGTCGGTGCGGGCGACGAGCAGGCCGCGCTCCTCGAAATAGGCGAGCAGGCGCCTCGCCCGGCGCGGCGAGTGGCTGCCGTAGGCGCGCGCCAGGGCGGCGTCGGATGGGCAGGGACCGTTGTCGATCGCGGCGCGGGCGACCATCAGGAACATGCCCTGGAGATCGTCGGGCAGCGCTTCGGAGAGCGTCAGCGCCGCGGTCCACGCCTCGCCGCCGGCGCCTTCGTCGACGCCGGCGCGGGCGATGGCCAGCCGCCGGCGGAAGGCGGCAAGCGGCAGCGGCTCGCCGGGCACCCGGCGGATGCGGCTGCGCACCAGGAAATCCTGATAGAGCACGGCGTCGGAACGGAAGGCGGCGTCGGGATCCTCGAGGATCTCGCGCAGCACCGCGTCGATGTCGGCCTCGCGCGCGGCCTCGTCGACGACGGCGAAGACCGGCTCGTCCGGCAGGTCCGGAGCCGGCCGCGGCCGCGACAGCTGCGCCAGAAGGTCGGCGGTGGGGATCGGCTTGGGCGGCGGCCTCCGCACCACCGCAGACGCCTCCTCGGGCCCGGGCGTGAAGATCAGGTCGCGAGCGTCCTCGGGCGCCTCGGGCAGCGGCATCAGCTTCGGGCTGGCGGAGCGCGCGGAGGTCTCGACGGGGCCGATGGTGATCGGCAGCGGGCGGCGCGACAGGGCCGGCCCCAGCGCGACGAAGTTGCCGCGCGCCAGGTCGCGGAACATCTCGGCCTGGCGGCGGTCCATGCCGAGCAGGTCGGCGGCGCGCGCCATGTCGATGTCGAGGAAGGTGCGGCCCATCAGGAAGTTGGAGGCCTCCGCCGCGACGTTCTTCGCCAGCTTGGCCAGTCGCTGGGTAGCGATGACCCCGGCAAGGCCGCGCTTGCGGCCGCGGCACATCAGGTTGGTCATCGCCCCGAGCGACAGCTTCCGCGCATCGTCGGAAACCTCGCCGGCCACGGCGGGCGCGAAGAGCTGCGCCTCGTCGACCACGACCAGCACGGGATACCAGTGGTCGCGGTCAGCATCGAACATGCCGCCGAGGAAGGCGGCGGCGGCGCGCATCTGCTGCTCGACGTCGAGCCCCTCGAGATTGAGCACGACGGAGACGCGATGCTGGCGCACGCGGCCGGCGATGCGCGTGAGCTCCGCCTCGGAGCGGGCGGCGTCGACCACCTGATGGCCGAACCGTTCCGCCAGCGTGACGAAGTCGCCTTCGGGATCGACCACGCATTGCTGGACCCAGGGCGCGCTCTGCTCCAGCAGGCGGCGCAGCAGGTGCGACTTGCCGGACCCGGAATTGCCCTGCACCAGCAGGCGGGTCGCCAGCAGCTCCTCCAAATCCAGAGTCGCCACGCTGCCGCCGGCCGCGGCGCCCATATCGATGTTGACCTTCATCCGGCGTCCCTTTCAGGGACCGTCCTTAGCATCCGCAGCCATGCGGCACGAAGCATCGCCGCAGCGATTCCCACAGGCAGGATCGTGGATGACGGTCAAACGATGCCGGCAGCACGCTCGGCCCCTCCGGCATCGCTGCATTCTCCGCTTCGGCATCGCCCTCCCCCGCGACGGCCGCGACCGAAAGACCGTCGCGGTCTGACGGGGCCGGCCAGCCGCCCTTCCCCGGCACCGGGGAAGGGTCCGTTCCGGCGCGACCGGTTCAGAACCTGTAGCTCAGCCCGATCTTGAAGGTATGGAAGTCGAGCGCGTTCGAGGCGTTGCGGCCGTTGACGATGCCCGAGCCGCCGGCGTGGTTCGTATGCTCGTGATGGTAGATCGGGCTCTCGAACGGGACGCAGATCTCGGGGACGAAATCGCAGATCCATACCATATCGGGGTCCTGCGAGTAGTCGATCGTCTCGTACCCGATGATGGTGCTGGTCGTGGTCGTATAGTCCTTGCCGGTTCCGGCGCGGGCGTTGGCGAACTTGAAGTCCTTCCTGCGGAAGTGGGTGTAGCCGTAGTCGCCGCGGATCGACCAGCGGTCGTTGAGGGCATATTCGACGCCGCCGCCGATGGTGAAGCCGGCGCGCGTCGCCGAGGCCTTCTCGACGAACATGACCGCGGTCTCGTTTCCGAGCGGCTGGCCGGCGCTGGCGCTGTTGGACACGTACTGGTCGCGCCACTGGGTTTCGCGCGCCAGCGCCAGGCCGCCGGTGGCATAGGCGAGCATCCGGTCGTTGACGGCATAGCCGATCCGGCCGCGGAAGCTCGACGTCCAGTCGATGTCGTAGCTGGTATAGGCATCGGCGTGGCCGTCGACGGCGAGGACGGGATCGGTCGACAGCACCTTCCTGAAATCGTGCATGTAGGTCTTGCTCCAGTCGGCCTCGATGCCGAGCACGAAGCGGTTGTCGAGCTGCCAGTTGTAGCCGGCCTGCACGCCGAACAGGGCGCCGTTGAGGTTCTGGTCGGCCGATTCCCTCGCGGCGACGGCGCTGTCCGAGCCGTCAAGCGTCGTCGTCGCGCCCCATGTGCGACCGAAGGCGCCGCCGGCATGCGCGCCGGCGTAGAACCCGGTCCAGTCGACCGCACCGGTGCCGGCGACGCCTCCGGTGAAGGGCAAGGAAAGCTGCGGCAGCGGGTGATCGCCACCGAACGAGCCGGTCAGGCTGGCGTAGAAGGTGCGGCCCGGCCCCGGCTGCGTCACCAGCCCGAGCGGATCGACATAGAAGCGATCGAACAGGTTCTCGACCCGGAAGGAGGCGGTGAAGTTGTCGTTGATCTTGTACTCCGCGAACACGTCGACCAGCGTGTAGGGCTTCCAGTCCACCACGGCGATGAACTGGCTGGCGCCCTGCGCGGTCACGTCGCCATGGCCGGCGGCGCGCGGGCCGACATGCGAGACGCGGCCGCCGACCGTCAGCCTCTCCTCGAGCAGCTTCTGCGACAGCGTCAGGTCGATGGTGTATTTGGGCTGGACGTGGTTGGTGGCGTAGTCGCCGTAGAGGCTCTTGTTGCCGCAGGTGTCGGCCGTGCGGCAGTATTCGACGTTGAGGAAGTAGTTCGCGGCCAGATCGGCGGTGAAGCCGCCGATCTCGTAGCGGCCGGACAGCTCGAGGCCGGAGAAGCGCGCGCGGTCGATGTTGTCGATGTTCAGCGTCAGCGGGACGCCGGGGGCGACGATGACGTTGCGCGCGAGATAGTCCTTCACGTTCCAGTTGAAGTAGCCCAGCTTGAGCATGGCGCGGTCGTCCTGCGCCAGGAGCCCTTCGCGGTTGAAGTTGGCGCCGATCTCCCAGTTGCTGGAGCGTTCCGGCTTCACGTCGGCGCTGGCGACGACGCTGTTGAAGGCGGTCACCGATTCGATGACGCTCGGCGCGCGCATCGCGTTGGAATAGTTCACGTAGAGCTGCGTGCCGTAGAAGGGCTCCAGCGTGACGCCGACGGAGGGGCTGAAGCCGCCGGCTTCCTTCCTCAGGCGCACCGGCCGGTTGCGGATCTGGTTGCGCTCGTAGGGATCGAACCGGTCCTGCGACCAGAAATGCGAGTAGCGCAGCCCGGCATTGAGCGTCAGCCAGTCCCAGGCGAGCGGCTGGTATTTCGCCTTGACGAAGCCGGCCGCCTCGTGGCGGATCGCGTCGCGGGGCGTCAGCCAGCCTTCCAGCGCCGGCGTGTGCCGGCTGCCCCGCGTGTCCTCGCCGCGATAGGACAGGCCGTAGGTCAGGTCGAGGTCGCCGTGGTCGAAGCCGAACGTCGACAGGTTGGTGACGTCGGCGCCCCACATGTCGGTGTCGGAGCCGACCCGGAAGTCGGCCGGCAGGCCGATGTCCTGCGGCAGCACGGCGCGCCCGCCGCGGATGGGATTGCGCAGCTCCAGATGGGTCCAGTAGAGATTGGCCTTGAGATCTATCGCGTCGCTGTCGGCGGGGTTCCAGCGGTAGCGGGCCGTGTAGGTGTCGAGGCTGGTGCTGACGGTCTGCGCCTGCTGCACCGCCTGCCCCGTCCGGCTCGTCAGCCGCGAGGCCAGCCGGTCGCCGGCCTCGCTGCGATATCCCATATAGCCGAGCTGAAGCGTGTGGTCGTCGGCGAAGCGCGCCGTCGCCTTGGCCAGCCACGACTGGGTCTCGAGCTGGGTGTTCAGCACCTCCTCGCCGCCGCGATAGTTGACGAGACCGTTGTTGATCACGGTGTTGGGCTGGGTTCCGCCCCACGGGTCGGGCGTGTCGCCGATGTTGAGGGGCTCGGCCGCCGGTCCGTTGCGGCCGGCGTGGTAGTTGCCCTGCCTGCGGTGGGCGTAGCCGGCGACGAAGTCGAAATCCTCCTGCTTGAACGCGCCGACGATGCTGCCCGAGCCGCTGGTCGGCGACAGGAAGGAGGGGCGGTCCATGCCGGTGGGCGAAGGCGTCGCGGTTCCGGCGCCCGACTGGTATCGATACCCGCTGACGTCGCCGGCATTGGGGCTGGATGTGTTGGTGCCGAAGCCGCCCTTGACGCGCAGGCCCCAGGTGTCCCCCGGCTTGACGATGTCGTCGGCGCCGACCGTGCGCATGGCGACCGAGCCGGCATTGCCCCACGATCCCGCGTCGGCGCCCTTGACGATGTCCACCCCGGCGATGAAGTCGGGATCGACGAAGGTGCGGTTGGAGACGCCCTGGTAGTCCTGGTAGACGGTGACGGCGTTCTCCGCGCCGTCGATGGTGGTCGCCACGCGGCCGAAGCCCTGCATGCCGCGGATGTTGACGTCGACGGAGCCGGCGCCGTTGCGCGCCTCGCCGGACAGAACGCCCGGCGTGCCGCGGAAGATGTCGGCCGGGCTCGATCCGCGGAAGCGCTCGATGTTCTCGGCGGCGATGTGGTTGGTCGGCGCGGCGGTCTCGTAGGGGCTGTAGACGGAACTCTCGCCGCCGCCGGTGACGTCGATGGTGCCGAGCACCACGGCGCCGTCGGCATCGACCGGCGCGTGGGCCTCCGAAACCCGGTCGGTGATCGTCACCGTGTTGGCGTTGGTGAACTGCCAGGAAAGGCCGGTGCCGGCGAGAAGCTGCGCCAGGGCCTGGTCCACCGTCATCGTGCCGCGTATCGCCTCGCCCCTCGCCGTGATCGGGCTGTTCTCGCGGAACACCACCGACAGGCCCGCCGCCCGCGCGATGTCGTTGACCATCTGCGGCACGGGCCTGGCCGGAACGTCGAAGCTGATCTGCCGTTCTGCGGCCTGCTGCTGCGCCTGCGCGGTGGTGATGGTCATGCTGCTCGCCGTACCCAGCAGCGCGAGCGCGAGCAGGCAGCTCGCTCCTGTCGGCCTGTTTGTCGTCACGGATGAACGCCCTTCGTCTCATGAACCCTGGCGGACGCGGGCGGCCCGTCGTGCCGGGATGTCCGCGCCCCTCATACCGTTCACGTTTCAAGGGCGACTTCACCGAACCGGGGAAAGCGAGATTCTTGCGACGATCCCGCTAACCGGATGGAATCGCTGATTTCTTTTCTTCAGGGGCCGATCACGACCAAGCGGCCGGCGACGCTGTTCATCCGGAAGCCGACGCTCGCCTGCAGCGAGCGCAGCGCCGCATCCGTATCCGCCAGCGGGAAGCTGCCGGTGACCCGCTCCCCCGCGAGGGCCGAACCGACGATGACGACGCGGCCGGCGCGATAGCGCTCGACCTCGCGGACGACGTCGGCAAGGCGGGCACGGTAGAAGACGAGCCGGCCGCCGCGCCATGCCAGCGCGTCGCCGAGATCGACCTCCTCGACCGTCCCGACGCCCGCCCCGTCGAACCGGACCTGCTGCCCCGGTTCGAGGATCGCCCCGCCCCGCGTTTCCTGCCCGGCCTCGACCGCGACGCTGCCGTGCTCCAGCGTCACCACGCCGCCTTCCCCGAGCAGGCGCACATCGAAGCGCGTGCCCAGGACCCGGACCTCGCCGTCGGCGGCCTCGACCACGAAGGGCGTGCCGGAGGCCAGCACGTCGAAGAACGCCCCGCCCCGGATGAGCCTGACCCTCCGCTCGCCGCCGTCGTGGTCTTCCGCGAGCGCGCTGTCGGCGTCGAGAAGCGCCGTCGATCCGTCCGCCAGCGTCACCATGCGGCGCTCGCCGCGCGGCGTGACGTGATCCGCCGCCAGGTCCTGGAGCAGGTTCGGTCGCTCGAGCCACAGGCCGGCGCCGAGCAGAAGGGCGAGCGCGATGCTGGCCGCGCCGAGGCGACGACCGGTCTTGCGCTGCGCCTTCGCGCGGTCCATCGCGTCGAGATAGACGGCGAGCTTGTCCGCCTCCCTCGCGGCCGCGCGCTCGCCGGGCTTGCCGGACGCCTCCCAGGCGGCCTCGATCCTGCGGAACGCCGCGTCATGCGCGGGATCGGCGTTTCGCCACGCCTCGAACCTCGCCCGCTCCGCCGCGGCCGGCTGCTGGAGCAGGCGCACGAACCAGGCGCGCGCTTCCTCGCCTATCTCCGCTTCGCTGCGTCTCGGGGGTTCCTGGCCGTTCATGGGTTCCGATCGAGGGTCGATGGCGCTGGCGACGAAGGCGGCTGCGGGCAGGTCGCTCTACGGCGTCCCTCTAGACATCACGCCTTCGCACACCGCGACGGCGCGCGCCATATGCTTGGCGACCGACCTGTCGGAAATCCGCATCACCGCCGCGATCTCGGCGAAGCTCCTGCCGTGGATTCTGTTCAGCAGGAAGATGTGGCGCGTGCGCTCCGGCAGGGCGTCGATCGCGTCGTCGATGCGCCGGGCGGCATCGTGCGCCTCGACGATCTCCAGCGGCGTCGGCACCGGCGGCGCGTACTGCTCGGGCAGGACGCCCTCCGCATAGGCGCTGCGCACGCGCTCGGCGCGCAGATGATCCACGATGGCGTTGTTGACGGACCGGCTGAG
>JAEZXF010000146.1 GCA_023419995.1 Pseudomonadota bacterium
ACGCCGCCGTGCAGGAGGCGTCCAGCCGGCGCAAGCGCCTGCTGCTCGCCGACATGGATTCGACCATGATCGACCAGGAATGCATCGACGAGCTGGCCGCCGAGGTCGGCGTCAAGGAGCATGTCGCGGCCATCACCGCCCGCTCGATGAACGGCGAGATCGCCTTCGAGCCCGCCCTGAGGGAGCGCGTCGCGCTGCTGAGGGGGCTGGATGCCGGCGTCATCGGCCGCATCATCGACACCCGGCTGACGCTCGCCGCCGGCGGCCGCGAGCTGGTCGCCACCATGAATGCGGCCGGCGCGTGGACCGCGCTCGTCTCGGGGGGGTTCCGCACCTTCACCGGCCCCATCGCGGCGAAGCTCGGCTTCCGCGAGCACCGGTCCAACACGCTTCTCGAGGCCGAAGGTTTGCTCACCGGCGAGGTCGCGGATCCTATCCTCGGCCGCGAGGCCAAGGCCGAGGCGCTGCAGGAGATCGCCGGGCGGCTCGGCCTGACGCCGGCGGACGCCATCGCCGTCGGCGACGGCGCCAACGACCTCGACATGCTGGCGCTTGCCGGCACCGGCGTCGCGCTCCATGCCAAGCCGTCCGTCGCCGAGCGCGCGCGCATCCGCATCGACCATGGCGACCTGACCGCGCTGCTCTATCTCCAGGGCTACCGGCGCGAGGAATTCGCCGGGTGAAGCGGCTCGCGACGGCACGGCTCGTCATCCGCAACTGGGAGGATCGCGACCGCGACCTCTTCCACCGCATCAATTCCGACGCGCGCGTGATGCGCTTCTTCCCCTTCCGGCGCACCCGCGCCGAGGCCGACGCCCTCCTCGACCGCATACGCGACGACAACGCGGCGCGCGGCTACGGCTTCGCCGCGCTCGAGCTGAAGGAAGGCGCGACCTGCGTCGGCTTCGCCGGCCTCCATCCCGACACCATCGTGCCGGCACGCCCCCTGGGCGTGGTCGAGATCGGCTGGCGGCTGGCGCCGGAGTTCTGGGGCAACGGCTACGCCACCGAAGCCGGCGGCGAACTGCTGCGCTTCGGCTTCGAGGAGCTTGACCTCGCAGAGATCGTCTCGTTCGCGGTGCGACAGAACGAGCCGTCGATCGCGGTGATGCGCAGGCTGGGCATGCGCCATGAGCCGGCGGGCGACTTCGACCACCCGAAGGTCCCCGACACCCACCCGCATCTGAAGCGCCACGTCTTCTACACGTTGTCGCGCACGGACTGGCGAGGACAATAGGTTCGCGCCGCCCCTCATCCGGCCCTTCGGGCCACCTTCTCCCCGTAAACGGGGAGCGGGGAATTGTCCGCTATGTCCCGTTTGTCCGGCGGCGGGAGAGATTGGCGAAATCGTTTGCAAGGGTACCCTTCTCCCCGTTTACGGGGAGAAGGTGGCGGCAGCCGGATGAGGGGTGGCGCGAGGAGCGCGGATCTATCGCCTAGTCCATCCGGATCGTCACGAAGCGCAGCTCGCCGGTCTTCGAGGCCAGCATCAGCAGCGCGTTGCGGCGGCCCTGCGCCTTGAGCGCGGCGATGCGGTCGACCACCTCCTGCGGCGAGGACACCGATTCCTGCGCGATCTCGGTGATGACGTCGCCTGCGGCGACGCCGCGCTCGGCCGCGGACGAGCCCTCGGCCACCTCGGTCACCACCACGCCGGAGACTTCCGGCGCGATGCCGAAGGTCTCGCGCGCCGCGTCGTCGAGCTCGCCCATGGTCATGCCCAGCGCCATCGCGGTCGCCACGGGCGCCTCCTCGGCCGGGTTGGCGCCGTCGCCGTTCTCGGCGATCTTCTCGCCGTCCTCCAGCCGCCCGAGCGTGACCTTGACCGTCTGTTCCTCGCCCTTGCGGATCAGGACGACGTCCACGGCCTTGCCGACCGGGCTCTCGGCGACGATGCGCGGCAGGTCGCGCATCTGGCGCACCTCCTTGCCGTCGAAGCGGATGATGACGTCGCCGGGCTGGATGGTGCCGTCGTCGACCGGGCCGCCCTTGATGACGCCGGCGACCAGCGCGCCGCGCGCCGTCGTCATGCCGAGGCTCTCGGCGATGTCGTCGGTGACCGGCTGGATGCGCACGCCGAGCCAGCCGCGCCGCGTCTCGCCGAACTCGCGCAGTTGGTCGATCACGCTGACCGCGAGCTGCGACGGGATCGAGAAGCCGATGCCGATCGAGCCGCCGGAGGGCGAGATGATCGCGGTGTTGATGCCGATCACCCGGCCGTGCATGTCAAACAGCGGACCGCCGGAGTTGCCCCGGTTGATGGCCGCGTCCGTCTGGATGAAGTCGTCGTAGGGGCCGGAATTGATATCGCGGCCGCGCGCCGAGACGATGCCGATCGACACGGAGCCGCCGAGGCCGAACGGGTTGCCGATCGCCATCACCCAGTCGCCGATGCGGATGGCGGCGGAATCGCCGAACTCGACCTGCGTCAGCTCGCGGACGCCCGGGTCGATCTTCAGCACCGCGATGTCGGTCTTGGGGTCGGTGCCGAGCAGTTCGGCCTTCAGCTTGCCGCCGTCGGCGAAGTTCACCTCGATCTCGTCCGCGTCGGCGATGACGTGGTTGTTGGTGACGACGATGCCCTCGGCCGCATCGATGATGAAGCCCGAGCCGAGCGACTGCACGCGCCGGCCGCCCTCGCCGCCCTGGCCGCGATCGTTGAAGAACTCGTCGAAGAACTCCTGGAAGGGCGAGCCCTCGGGCAGGCTCGGCCGCGGCGGCTGGCTGCGCTGGCCGCCGCCGCGCGGGCCGACGGTCTGCGAGGTCGAGATGTTGACCACGGCGTCGAGCAGACCCTCGGCGAGGTCGGCAACCGAGGCCGGCCCGAACGAGGGCTGCGGCTGGACCGCCGGCGCCTGCGGTGTCTGCGCCTGCTGAGCATGCGAGGGCAGCGCGGCGATGCCGCCGAGGAGGGAAAGCGCCGCCGCGCCGGCAAGCGCCTTGCGGGTTGCGGAAGACAGAAGCGTCGAGGCCATGCGGGTCGTCTCCGAGTGAAGCTGGCGGTGCTGCGCCATGCCGCAGACATGCTCGCCGAGATTGAGGCACGTTTGCGGCCGAAGCCCGGGTACGCGGTAAACCCGCCGTGATGGGCGCGGCCCGTGCCCGCCTTCGGGCGCGCGGGCCGCCGCCATCGTCATGTCATCCCACCGGCGGCCATCGGGCGCCGCCGGCAGCGCGTTTCAGGTGCGCACGAGCCAGATGATGCCGACGCCTACCGCAGCGGCAATGAGCCCGCCGATGCGCATCGCCTCTTCCGGCATCGTCAGGATCTCGGCGGCCAGCCGCTTCGCGAAGCGCGGCAGGCCGCCGTAAAGCACGCCCTCGAACACCAGAACGAGGCCGAGCGCGACGAGAAAGTCGTCCACGCTACTGGGTCGTGCCGCCGGCCGGCGCGGCGGGCGCCGGAGCCGCGGGCGCGGCCGGGCCGGTCTCCGTCCGGCCGTCCGCACTGCCGAAGACGCGGAAGAAGTCCGAATTCGGCGACAGCAGCATCGTCGTCCCCGTGCCCTGCAGCGCCGCGGTGTAGGCGGCCATCGAGCGATAGAACTCGAAGAAGTCGGGGTCGCGGTTGAAGGCGTCGGCGAAGATCGCGTTGCGCTCCGCCTCGCCCTCGCCGCGCAGGATCTCCGATTCGCGGCGCGCATCGGCGACGATCTCGACGACCTCGCGGTCGGCGCGGGCGCGGATGCGCTGGGCCGCCTCGCGGCCGCGCGCCCGCAGGCGCTCGGCCTCGGCAAGGCGCTCGGCGCGCATGCGCTCGTAGGTCTGCTGCGACACCTCGGCCGTCAGGTCGGTCCGGCGGATGCGCACGTCCACGATCTCGAGGCCGAGCGAGGTCGCGGCGGGCCGAAGCTGCTCGGCCACCTCGCGCATCATCGAACCGCGCTCCTCCGACAGCGCCGCCTCGAAGCCGCGCAGGCCGTAGACCCGGCGCAGCGCTGCGTCGAGGCGGGTGCGCAGGCGCTGCTCGGCCAGCGGCACCGAGCCGGACACGGCAAGGCGGAACCGCCGCGCATCGCTGATGCGGTAGGCGATGAAGGCGTCGACCTCGTAGAAGCGGCCGCCCGAGACCTGGACGCGGATGTCGTCGAGATCGAAGCGCAGCACGCGGTCCTCGATGAGCTGCACGTTGTCCGCCTCGATGAAGGGCAGCGGCAGCTTGAAGTAGATGCCGGGCTCGGACTTTACGTCGACGATCTCGCCGAAGCGCAGCACGATGGCCTGCTGGCGCTCGTTGACGACGAAGATCGACGACCAGACGAGGAAGAGGACGATGGCGGCCGCGACCGCGATGAAGGGAAGACGGTTCGCCATGTCAGTTGCCTCCCTGGCCGGCCTGCGGCGCGGCGCGCAGTTCGGGAAGCGGCAGGTAGGGAATGACGCCCTGGCCGTTGCCCTGCTCCACGATCACCTTGGTGGAGTTCTTCAGCACGTTCTCCATCGTTTCGAGAAAGAGGCGGCGACGGGTGACGTCGGGCGCCTTGGCATACTCGTCGTAGACCGAGACGAAGCGCTGCGCCTCACCCTCGGCCTCCTGCACCACGCGGTTCTTGTAGGCCGCCGCGTCCTCGCGGATCTGCGCCGCCTCGCCGCGGGCGCGGCCGAGCTGCTGGTTCGAATACTGGTTGGATTCCTCGACGAAGCGGTCCTCGTCCTGCTCGGCGCGCTGCACCTCCTCGAAGGCGTCGGCGACCTCGCGCGGCGGGGCAGCGTCCTCGATCGAGATGGCGGTGACGGCAAGGCCGGCGCCGTAGCCGTCGCTGGTGTTCTGGATGATCTCGCGCACGGCCTCGGCGATGCCCTGGCGGTCGTCGCGGAAGATGTCCTGCGCCGGACGCCGGCCGACGACCTCGCGCATGGCGCTCTCGGCCACCTGCCTCAGCGTGGCGTCGGGGTCGGACACGTTGAACAGGTACGCCTTGGGGTCGTTGACCTGGTAGGCGACGGAGAAGCGGACGTCGACGATGTTCTGGTCACCCGACAGCATCAGGCCGGTGGAAGAGCCGCCGCTGCGCGCCTCGCCGACATTGATGAGGCGTTCCGCGACGGTCGCGCGCTCGACGGTCTCGATCGGCCAGAAATGGAAGTGCAGGCCCGGCTCGGAAATCTCGTCCTTCGGCTTGCCGAAGCGCAGCTCGACGGCGAGCTCGTCCGGCTGCACGGTGTAGACCGCCTGGAACAGCCACAGCACCGCCAGCGCCACCGCGATCAGGGCGAACATGGCCGGGCTCGCCTGGCCGCCGCCCGGAAGCGCGTTCTTCAGCCTGTCCTGGCCGCGCCGGATGATGTCCTCGAGATCGGGGGGCGTGCCG
>JAEZXF010000169.1 GCA_023419995.1 Pseudomonadota bacterium
CGCCTGACGCGCGCGAAGCCGACCTTTTCACGCGCCTCCCCGGCTTCCTCGCCTCGGCGGTGCGCGAGGCCCCCGGCCTGGCGCGCTGGCTCGACGGCGTCGATCCCGCCGCGCTGACCTCGCGACAGGCCCTCGCGCGCCTGCCGGTGCTGCACAAGGCCGAGCTGATGGAGATGCAGGTGCAGAACCCGCCCTTCGGCGGCTTCGCCAGCCCCGCCCACGTCAACGGCAGCCGCATCTTCATGTCGCCCGGCCCGATCTGGGAGCCGCAGGGGCTCGACGCCGACCCGGCGCAGGCCGCCCGCGCCTTCTTCGCCGCCGGCGTGCGCGCCGGCGACATCGTCCACAACGCCTTCTCCTATCACATGACGCCGGGCGGCTTCATGCTCGACCACGGCGCGCGGGCGCTGGGCTGCGCGGTGTTCCCCGCCGGCACCGGCAACACCGAGATGCAGGTCGAGGCCGCTGCCGCGCTCCGCCCCTCCGTCTATTCCGGCACGCCCGACTTCCTGAAGGCCATCCTCGACCGCGCCGACGAGATGAAGAAGGACCTGTCGTCCTTCCGCCACGGCCTCGTCTCGGGCGGGGCGCTGTTCCCGTCGCTGCGGGCCGAGTATTTCGCGCGCGGCGTCAGGGTCTACCAGTGCTACGCCACGGCGGAGTTCGGCGTCATCGCCTATGAGAGCGCGGCCGAGGACGGTGAGCCCAACCCCGGCCTGATCGTCAACGAGAACCTGATCGTCGAGATCGTCCGCCCCGGCACCGGCGACCCGGTGCCGGAGGGCGAGGTCGGCGAGGTGGTGGTCACCAGCCTGAACCCGGCCTACCCGCTGGTGCGCGTCGGCACCGGCGACCTTTCCGCCATCCTGCCGGGCCAGTCGCCCTGCGGCCGCACCGGCCTGCGCATCAAGGGCTGGATGGGCCGCGCCGACCAGCGCACCAAGGTCAAGGGCATGTTCGTCGACCCCAGGCAGGTGGCCGAGATCGTCGCCCGCCATGCCGACGTGGCGAGGGCGCGCCTCGTCGTCACCCGCGAGGGCGCCCGCGACGCCATGGCGCTCCACGTCGAGCCGGCCGGCGCGGCCGGGCCGGACATGGCCGGCATCGAGGCGTCGCTGCGCGAGATCACCAAGCTCGGCGGCACGGTCCACCTCGCCGCACCCGGATCGCTGCCCAACGACGGCAAGGTCATCGCCGACGAGCGCGACTACGCCGGTTGAGATCAATCAAGGCGCGTCAATTCATCCCCTTGTATCGACGGAGACACAGTCTAGCTTCACGCACGTAGCAAGGAACCGTCGGCATGAACGTTCACGCCCCCCTCGACAAGGACCGAGCCACACCGGTGACAGACGAAAAGACCCTTCCAGCAGGCCGGCCGTCCGTGCATTTCGGGCGGGTCGGCGTGCTGTTGTCCAACCTCGGCACGCCGGACGCCACCGACTACCGTTCGGTCCGGCGCTATCTCGCCGAGTTCCTGTCGGACACCCGCGTCATCGAGCTCCCGAAATGGAAGTGGTACCCGATCCTCTACGGCATCGTCCTCAACACGCGGCCGCAGAAGACCGGCGCCAACTACCGGACGATCTGGAACACCGAGAGGGACGAATCGCCGATGCGCACGATCTGCAACGAGCAGACGCGCATCCTCGCCGACGCCCTCGCCGACGAGCCGCGCATCCGCGTCGAGCTCGGCATGCGCTACGGCAACCCCTCGATCGAGAGCGCGCTCGCCAGGCTGACGGCGCAGGGCTGCGACCGCATCGTCTTCCTGCCGCTCTACCCGCAATATTCGGCGACGACGACGGCGACCGCCAACGACCAGCTCTTCCGCGCGCTGATGAAGCTGCGCAACCAGCCGGCCGTGCGCACCGTGCCGCCCTACTACGACGACCCGACCTATATCGAGGCGCTGGCCGCCTCGATCGAACGCCACCTCGCGGCGCTCGACTTCGAGCCGGAGGTGGTGCTCGCCTCGTATCACGGCATCCCCAGGCGCTACGCCGACAACGGCGATCCCTACCCGCAGCATTGCCACGAGACGACGCGGCTGCTGCGCCGGCGCCTCGGCTGGGACGACGGGCGCCTCCTCACCACCTTCCAGTCGCTGTTCGGCAAGGAGGAGTGGATCCGCCCCTACACCGCCGAGACCGTGGAGCGGCTGGGCAAGGAGGGCGTCAGGCGCATCGCCGTCGTCAATCCGGGCTTCTCGGCCGACTGCATCGAGACGCTGGAGGAGATCGACGGCGAGGTGCGCGAGGTGTTCATGCACGCCGGCGGCGAGCGCTTCTCCCACATTCCCTGCCTCAACACCTCGGACGAGGGAATGAGGATGATCGAGGGCATCGTCCGCCGCGAGCTCGAAGGCTGGCTCTGAGGCAGCAGCCCGCCTTCCTTCGCCCGCCCCGCGCCACCCCTCGCCTGCCTGCCCGGGTCGAGCCGTTTGTCCCGACCTCTCCTTGGGCGCCCTGAACGGGCAGAGGAGGGACGGCCTCCATGCCGCCGCCCCCCTCCTCCGCCCTTGGGGAGAAGGTGGGCGCAAGGGTCGGCTGAACGGCCGGCATCGCCCCCCGACATTGTAACGCCGCGAAATCCCGCTTAAGTCTTGGTCGGGCGCGTTCCTGCGCCCGCATCGGTGGCCGTGCGCCCCGGCTCAGGCAACAATGGAGACCACGATGCTGTTTACCGGCCTGGACGTCCTCATTCCGGTCCTCGTCTTCCTCGTCCTGCTGCTGATCTTCGCAGGCATCAAGACGGTGCCGCAGGGCTACAACTACACGGTCGAGCGCTTCGGCCGCTACACGAGGACGCTGACGCCCGGCCTCAACATCATCATCCCGTTCATCGACCGCCTCGGCGCGAAGATGAACATGATGGAGCAGGTGCTCGACGTCCCGACGCAGGAGGTCATCACCAAGGACAACGCCATCGTCTCCGTCGACGGCGTCGCCTTCTACCAGGTACTGAACGCGCCGCAGGCCGCCTATCAGGTCGCCGGACTGCAGAACGCGATCCTCAACCTGACCATGACCAACATCCGCTCCGTCATGGGCTCGATGGACCTCGACGAGCTCCTGTCCAACCGCGACGCGATCAACGACCGGCTGCTGCACATCGTCGACGACGCCGCCGGGCCGTGGGGCATCAAGGTCACCCGCGTCGAGATCAAGGACATCAACCCGCCGGCCAACCTGGTGGAATCGATGGCGCGCCAGATGATGGCCGAGCGCAACAAGCGCGCGCAGATCCTCGAGGCCGAGGGCCTGAAGCAGGCGCAGGTGCTGGAGGCCGAGGGCCGCCGCGAGGCCGCCTTCCGCGACGCCGAGGCGCGCGAGCGCTCCGCCGAGGCCGAGGCTCGCGCCACGCAGGTCGTCTCCGAGGCGATCGCGCGCGGCGACGTGCAGGCCATCAACTACTTCGTCGCCCAGAAATACACCGAGGCGCTGGCCAAGATCGGCTCGTCGAGCAACAACAAGATCGTGCTGATGCCGATGGAGGCCTCGTCGCTGATCGGCTCGCTCGGCGGCATCGGCGCCATCGCCCGAGAGGTGTTCGGCAACGAGCAGCCGCCCCAGCGGCAGCAGCGGCCCCAGCACGCGGTGGCGCGGCCGCCGATCGTCGGTCCCGAGCAGCAGTAGCGGCCGGCGCGCCCGGGAGACAATGCCATGATTGCCCAATGGTTCGCAGGCTTCGGCGCATGGAACTGGATGATCCTCGGCACGGTGCTGCTGGCGCTGGAGATCCTGACGCCGGGCGTCTACCTGCTGTGGCTCGGCATCGCCGCGATCGTCACCGGCCTCCTGTCCTTCCTGCTGTGGGAGGCGGGCTTCTGGGTCTGGCAGGTGCAGATTCTCGCCTTCCTCGTCCTGTCGATCGTCTCGGTGATCGTCGGCCGCCGGATCTTTCCGACGACCGGCACCGCCGATACGGACCAGCCGCTCCTCAACCAGCGGGAGATGCAGCTCGTCGGCCGCACCGCGACGCTGGAGGAGCCGATCGTCGAGGGGCGCGGCCGCATCCGGCTGGGCGACACGCTGTGGCGCGTCAACGGCCCGGACCTTCCCGTGGGCACGCGGGTGCGCGTGGTCGCCGCGACCAGCGGCGAACTGGCGGTCGAGCCGGCGCAATAGGACGACGCGGCCGCGGGAAGGCTTCGGGATTTCACGGAAACGCCGAAGCCATCTATCCTCTTGTTCCTACCCGGCTCCGGACGGAAGGCCGCTCCGCGCCTTTCCCGGGCGCGCTTCAGTCGCGACCTTCGTTCTCGCGCCGCATCGCCGCCGCCAGCGACGGGTCGAGCCCGTCCTGCAGCCGGTCGATCGCGGCCCTGGTGTCGCGCCACGGCTCGTCCTGACCCATCTTGAACTTGGCGTGGAGCCGCTCGACGGGCATGCGGAAGCCGAGCACGTTCGGCAGCCGGCGCTTCATGCCGCCGGGACCGAGCTCCTTCAGGTGCCAGCGGTCGTCGCGTCCCTTCTCGAGATGCTCGACGCAGTCGCGGATATGCCGCGCCGTCTCCCGGACGTCGAGGACCTGCGGCCGGCCGTGGCAGTGCACGGTGGCGAAGTTCCACGTCGGCGCGTTGTCGCGGTCCGCATTCTCCCTTTCGACACGGCGCGGATACCACGACGACGAGATGTAGCCGTGGTCGCCCATGAAGATCGCCACGGTCGGCAGCCCCTGCCGGATGAGGTCGCAATGCGCGTTGGCGGCGGCGAGGTGCGAGACGAGCGCGCCGTTGGGCCCGCCGTCGCGCTCCAGCATGAAGATCGGGTGCGACACGACCGGACCGTCCGGCCCCGCCGTCACCAGCGTGCCGAACACGGCCCGCTCGATCAGCGCGAAGGCGGCGTCGGGATCGGCAGGGTCGAACTCGGGCCTTGTGTACATCGCGCGCCTATCCCTGTCCGTGCAGCCGGCCGGACAGCCAGCGCGCCGTGTCGGCGATCGCCCTGCGGCTGACCTCGGCGACCGACATCGCCTCGAGGAAGCCGTGCGTGGTGCCGGGATAGACGGTGGCCTCGGCGGGCACGCCGGCCGCGCGCAGCGCCCGTGCCATCGCCAGGCTCTCGTCGTGCAGCGGGTCGATCTCGGTGACGACGAGCAGCGCCGGCGGCAGGCCGTCGAGCCGCGCCCGGAGCGGCCGCGCCAGCGGGTTGCCCGCGGCGCCGTCCTCCGGCAGGTGCTGGCGCCAGAACAGGCGCATCTCGTCGACCGACAGCGTGTACTCCCCGCCGCCGTAGCGCGCGTAGGACGGCCGCGAGAAATCGTCGTCGAACACGCCGTAGTTCAGCACCAGCCCGCGCAGGAGGTCCTTCTCGCCCGCGTCGCGCAGCATGAGCGCGGTGGCGGCGGAGATGTGCGCCCCGGCCGAATCGCCGCCGAGCGCCAGCCGCGTCCCGTCGATGCCCGCCTCCGCGCCATGCGCGGCCAACCACCGCACCACGGCGGCGGTCTCCTCGATGGCGCGCGGGAACTTCGCTTCCGGCGACAGCGAATAATCGACCCCGATCACGGCAATGCCGGCGCCGGCCGCATACTCGCGCATCAGCCGGTCGTGGGTGTCGAGGCTGAAGATCATCCAGCCGCCGCCATGGACGTAGACCAGCGCCGGCAGCGGTCCCTCGGTGGAAGGCCGGTGGATGCGGACGCGCACGCCGCCCGCGCCGAACGGAACGGAAAGCGCGCGGGTGTCGGCCATCGCCGGGCCGCCCTTCGTCCACGGCGCGCGGACGTCCTCGGCCACCGCGCGGGCCTCGGCCGGCGGCAGCGTGTCGAAGGCCGGATGCCGCGCATAGCTGGCAGCGACGCCTTCGATGAAGCGGGCGATTTCGGGATCGATCTTCGCAGCGGTCATGCGGGCACCCCTCGCGACAGGCCGGTCACGTCGCGCGCGGCCATGGCCGCCTCAGGCCGCGCCGATGCGCAGCAGGTCGTGGAGATGAACGACGCCGACCGGCTTCTCCCCCTCGACCACCATGGCGACGGTGATCGCCGAGGCGTTGACAAGCTGGAGGGCGGCGGCGGCGAGCGTGTCGGGCGACACCGTCTTCGGCCGGCGCGTCATCACCTCGTCCACGGTCATCGACAGCAGGTCCGGCCCCATGTGGCGGCGCAGGTCGCCGTCGGTGACGATGCCTTCGAGCAGGCCCAGCGGCGACACGACCGCCACGCAGCCGAAGCCCTTGCGCGAGATCTCCAGCACCGCGTCGCGCATGCTGGTGCCGACCGGCACCAGCGGCAGCCGGTCGCCGGTGTGCATGATCTCGCCCACCTTGGTCAGGCTCGCGCCGAGCTTGCCGCCGGGATGGAAGGTGCGGAACTGGTCGGGCGTGAAACCGCGCGCCTCGAGCAGCGCGACGGCCAGCGCGTCGCCGACCACGAGCTGCATCAGCGTCGAAGTGGTGGGGGCGAGGCCGTGCGGGCAGGCCTCCGCGGCGCGCGGCAGGCCGATGACGACGGTGGATTCGCGCGCCAGCGCCGAATCGAGGCCGGCGGTGATGGCGATCAGCGGGATGGCGAAGCGGCGGGTATAGGCGACGATGCCCTTGAGCTCGGCCGTCTCGCCCGACCACGACAGCGCCACGACGACGTCGTCGGGCGCGATCATGCCGAGGTCGCCGTGATTGGCCTCGGCCGGGTGGACGAAGAAGGCGGGCGTGCCGGTCGAGGCGAGCGTCGCCGCGATCTTGGAGCCGATATGGCCGCTCTTGCCGACGCCGGTGACGATGACGCGGCCCGAGATGCGACTGATGACGTCGACGGCGGCGGCGAAGGGCTCGGCCAGCCCGTTCTCCAGCGCGGCGGCGAGCGCCGTCAGCCCGCTCGCCTCCGTCGTCACGGTGCGCAGCGCCGACGCGGCGGCGGCGCTTCTGTCGACGGGGGTCTGGATGGCCTTTCTTGGCATGGGCAAGCGATTAGCGCTTCACCGGGCCAAAGTCCATCGGGGGCCTGCCGTGGGACAATCGGAAACCCTCCGTTAACCAACGCCTTTTACGGTCTGGTAAGCATCGCGCATTCCGCGCGCGTCGAACGGGCATCATGGGATCATCCGCGCCGCGAAGGACAGGCTTGCCGGCAGCGTTGGGCGCATTCGCGCTTGCCGCCTGCGTGGCCATGCCCGCCGCGGCCCAGGACGCCACCGGCCTGCGCGGCACGGTTTCTGAACAGGCCACGACGACACCCCGCGCACCCACGGCCCGCACCGCGACCCGGACGGCCACGGCCCGCACGGGCCAGGCCGGCGGCCGCAGCATCGCCTCCGGCGAGCAGACGGCGATCCCGGTTCCCTTCCAGGCGCCGGACGAGCCCGAGGACGGCAATCCCCGCGCCGGGCTCGACAACGAGCGCATCGGCGCGATCGAAGGCCGGCAGCGCGGCCGCGAGGACGACGCCTATGCCCCGCTCGGCATCCGCGCCGGCACCTTCGTGCTGCGGCCGCGCCTCGAGCAGGGCATCGGCTGGACCTCGAACGCCTCGGGCGCCGCCGGCGGCGAGGCCTCGACCTATTCCGAGACCAACCTGCGCCTCGACGCGGCATCCGACTGGGCGCGCCACCGCGCCTCCTTCTCGGCCGACGGCAGCTACCGCAAGTCGCTGTCCGGCGAGGAGATCGACGAGTTCGAGGGCGGCGTCAGCGGCCGGCTCGACCTCGACCTCGCCCACGAGCTTTCCGCCTTCGCGGCGGCCGGCTACCGCGTGCGCCCGGAATCGGCATCCATGCCCGGCACGGTCGCCGCGGCCGTGAACCGCCCGCTGCGCCACACGCTCGACGCCAGCGCCGGCCTGTCGAAGGATGCGGGGCCGCTCAGGCTCGGCATCGCCGGCGGGCTGACGCGGGAGACCTTCGGCGACGCCGACCTCGCGGACGGCACCACCGTGTCGCAGCGCGACCGCGACGCGACGCTCGCCACCGCCACGCTGCGCGCGGGCTACGCGCTGTCGCCGGCCCTCACCCCCTTCGTCGAGGGCGAGGTCGGCCGCCGCATCCACGACCTCAGGCTGGACAGCGCCGGCTATGCGCGCTCGGCCGACCGCTACGCGCTGCGCGGCGGCGTCGAGCTCGATCTGGGCGAGAAGCTATCGGGCGAAATGTCGCTCGGCTGGCTCACCGAGCGGCCGGACGACAGCCGCCTCGATCCGGTCTCCGGTCTGTCGGTCGCCGGCAACCTGTCATGGTCGCCGGTGCGCGGCACCATCGTCGGCCTCGCCGCCTCGACCACGGTGGAAGGCGCGACCGCGCCGGGCGACAGCGGCTCGCTGCTCTATTCGGGCACGCTCTCGGCACGGCGCGACCTGCGCACCAACCTGACCGGCGAGGCGTCGGCCGGGCTCGACTGGCGCGACTATTCCGGCGGCGGCCACGACCTCGTCCTGCGTGGCGAGGCGAGCCTGACCTGGTGGATGAACCGCCATGCCGGCGTCACCGCCCGCGCCCGCCACGAGGTGCAGGAAAGCTCGCTGCCCGGCCGCGACTGGGATGCGACGAGCCTGTGGCTCGGCATGACCCTGCAGCGCTGAACCGCTCAGGCGCGCCGGCTGCCGGCCAGCCGCGCCATCACGCTCTCGACCACCTCGCGCAGGTCGTCGCGCCTCAGCGCGAAGGCGAGGTTGGCCTCGACGAAGCCCTCGGGCGAGCCGCAGTCGTAGGTGTCGCCGCGATAGTGGAAGCCGAACATCTTCTGCGTGTCGCCCAGCCGGATCATCGCGTCGGTGAGCTGGATCTCGCCGCCGGCGCCGCGCTCCTGGTTCTCGAGGATGCCGAAGATCTCGGGCTGCAGGATGTAGCGGCCGTTGATGTAGAAGTTGGAGGGCGCCGTGCCCCTGGCCGGCTTCTCGACCATGGCGGTGATCTCGAAGCCGTCGCCGACCGCCGCGCCCCTGGCGACGATGCCGTATTTGTGCGCCTCGGCCGGGTCGCATTCCTGCACCGCGACAATGTTGCCGCCGCTCTTGCCGTAAAGGTCGACCATGCCCTTCAGGCAGCTTTCCTGCGAATGCATGATCATGTCCGGCAGGAGCAGCGCGAACGGCTCGTCGCCGACCAGCTCGCGCGCGCACCACACGGCATGGCCGAGGCCGAGCGGTTCCTGCTGGCGGGTGAAGCTGGTCTGCCCCGGCGCCGGCTGGAGGGCGCGCAGCCGATCGAGCTGGTCGGTCTTCCCGCGCTGCTCCAGCGTGTCGTAGAGCTCGAACTGGATGTCGAAATGGTCCTCGATCACCGCCTTGTTGCGGCCGGTGACGAAGATGAAATGCTCGATGCCCGCCTCGCGCGCCTCGTCCACCACATACTGGATCACCGGCCTGTCGACGACGGTCAGCATCTCCTTCGGAATGGCCTTGGTCGCGGGCAGGAAGCGGGTGCCGAGGCCAGCGACGGGAAACACGGCCTTTCTGACTTTGCGCATCGTTATCGAGGTCTCACGGTTCGGGAGGGAAACGTTCGGTTGCAGACATTTTCATGCCGAGATTGACGAATACCGAATCGGCAGGCTCTCGACGGCTGTGTGGGGAGGCAGTTTGGCGGTTTTGAGCGTGTCGAAGGATTTATGGTAAACTTTTTCCTAACTCCGATGCCCCATGAATGGTTCCCAATGCGCATGCGAAAGGAGACATTTATGACCGCTTCAGCCTCCGGCGGGCGCTTCGCGTCGCTCCTCCGAGCAACCGGGCTCGCCCTCGCCCTGACCCTTCCGGCCGGGTCGGCCCTGGCCGACGCCAAGTTCCAGCGCTGGATCGCCGACTTCCGCGGCACCGCGACGTCGAACGGCATCAGCCGCGCCACCTACGACCGCGCCTTCCGCGGCGTCACCGCGCCCGACCCCGAAGTGCTGGAGAAGGCCCGCTACCAGCCCGAGTTCGTCGCGCCGGTGTGGGACTATTTCGACAACCGCATCAACGAGCAGACGATCCGCACCGGCCGCGAGATGGCGCGGCAGTGGAAGCCGTGGCTCGACCGCATCGAGCAGGCCTACGGCGTCGACCGCCACATCCTGCTCGCCATCTGGTCGATGGAATCGAGCTACGGCGAGGTGCTGAAGAACGACAAGGTGATGCGCAGCGTCATCCGCTCGCTGGCGACGCTCGCCTATGCCGACCAGCGGCGGCAGAAATTCGGCCGCCAGCAGCTCATCGCCGCGATGAAGATCCTGCAGAGCGGCGACATCGACGAGAGCCATCTCAAGGGCTCCTGGGCCGGCGCCATGGGCCACCCCCAGTTCATCCCGACGAGCTACCTCGCCTATGCGGTCGATGCCGACGGCAACGGCAGGCGGGACATCTGGAACTCGGTGCCCGACGCGCTGGCCACCGCCGCCAACCTCCTGCGCAAGAACGGCTGGCAGACGGGGAAGACGTGGGGCTACGAGGTGACGCTGCCGGCCGGGCGCAAGTTCCCCGGCGGCTCGATGGCGCTGTCGAAATGGGAGTCGATCGGCGTCGCGCGGGCGCGCGGCAAGCCCTACCCCTCCGCCGGCGACAGCGCCGAGCTGAAGGTTCTCGACGGGCGCGAAGGCCCGGCCTTCCTGATGATCAAGAACTTCCGCGTCCTCAAGGCCTACAACAACTCCGACCGCTACGCGCTCGCCGTCGGCCTGCTGGCCGACGAGATCGCCGGCTATGGCGGGCTGGTGCGCGACTGGAACCGGCCGTTCACGCGGCTCTCCTTCGCCGAGACGCAGGAGCTCCAGAAGCGGCTTTCCGCCCACGGCTATTACGACGGCGAGATCGACGGCAAGATCGGCACGGGTTCCCGCGCCGCCATCAAGGCGCTACAACAGCGCCTCGGCATGTCCGAGGATGGCCACCCGAGCAAGGAGCTTCTGCTGAAGCTGCGGGGAAACTGAAGCCCGTCGCCCGGAGGCGGAAGCCGGTTCCGGCGCGGCGGGATATACGAAGACAGGAAGCGCGGCGCAGCGGCCCGGCCGGCAGCGTCACCTCGTAGCCCCACGTCTTCCCCGTCTGCCAGCCGTTCT